>NZ_JBSRZW010000021.1:0-58905 GCF_054058015.1 Thermostichus sp. MS-CIW-30 | reverse complement strand
GGCGTGGCTGGCGTGTTTGGGGGTGCGCTGTTTAGTGCCATGCACGGGTCGCTGGTGACCTCGAGCCTGATTCGGGAGACCTCGGAAGAGGAGTCTCAGAACCTGGGGTACAAGTTTGGGCAAGAGGAAGAGACCTACAACATTGTGGCGGCGCACGGGTATTTTGGCCGGTTGATTTTCCAGTATGCGTCGTTCAACAACAGCCGGAGCCTGCACTTTTTCCTGGCGGCTTGGCCGGTGATTGGGATTTGGTTTACGGCGCTGGGGATCAGCATCATGGCGTTCAACCTGAACGGGTTCAACTTCAACCAGTCGATTGTGGACAGCAACGGTCGAGTGGTTGGGACGTGGGCTGATGTGTTGAACCGTGCCAACCTGGGGATGGAAGTGATGCACGAGCGGAATGCGCACAACTTCCCGCTGGATTTGGCGGCGGTGGAGGTAGCGCCTGCGGTGCGTGGCTGATGGCCTGACCTGACGCTTCAACAGCATTGGTGGATCCCCCGGCTTGGTCTGGGGGATTTTTTTGTTCTCTTTGCTGGGGTGATCTTTCCCAGAGCTTTTCTAGAGTTAAATTGGGGCCATTGCCTCTGTGACTTAGGGATATGGCAATCATTTCTTCTCGGGATACAGGCCAGAACGCTGAGGGCCCCAAGCGGCGGCAGCAAAAGTCTTCAGCCTGGAGAAAAGAAGGCAGAGAGTTGAGCTTTGCTGGGGAAAGGGGAGCGGATCCCTCTGCCCTGTTGCAGCCGCAAGCCCACCCTGGCGAAGCCCAGGAAGAATCCCTGCGCCCGCGCACCCTGGCGGAATATATTGGCCAGACGGAACTTAAAGAAGTGCTCTCCATTGCCATTGCGGCGGCCCGCGCTCGCCAAGAGCCTCTGGATCACCTGCTGTTCTACGGCCCGCCTGGTCTAGGCAAAACCACGGTGGCAGCAGTGCTGGCGGCAGAAATGGGATCCCAGTTCTACATGACCACCGCGCCGGCTTTGGAGAGCCCCCGCGACATTGCCGGGTATTTGGTGCGCTTGAAGCGGGGGGATGTGTTGTTTATTGACGAGATCCACCGCCTGCCCAAGGTTACAGAAGAATTGCTCTATCCGGCGATGGAGGATTTTCGTCTTGATATCACCATTGGCAAAGGTCGCTCTGCTCGCATCACCTCTCTGCCCTTGGAACGCTTTACCCTCATCGGGGCCACAACCCGCATTGGCGCCCTCACTTCTCCGCTGCGGGATCGCTTTGGCCACGTGCAACGGCTGCACTTTTACGAGCCTCACGAGCTGGTGCAGATCGTGCTGCGCACGGCTCGCCTCTTAAATGTCTCCACCGATCCAGAAGGGGCTGCAGAGATCGCCCGCCGTTCTCGGGGCACGCCCCGCATTGCCAACCGCCTGTTCAAGCGGGTGCGAGATTACGCCCAGGTGCGAGGGGATGGCCACATTAGCCAAGAAGTGGCAGCAGCCGCTCTGGAGCTGTTCCAGGTGGATCCCATGGGTTTGGATTGGATCGATCGCAAGCTGCTGACGGTGCTGGTGGAGCAGTTCGGTGGAGGGCCAGTGGGCTTGGAGACGATGGCCGCGGTGACGGGTGAGGATCCCCAAACCATTGAAGAAGTGTATGAGCCTTATCTGCTGCAGATCGGCTACCTGCAGCGCACGCCCCGGGGTCGAGTGGTTACCCCTGCTGCGCTACGGCATCTGGGCTATGAAGCCCAGTCTCCTCTGCCTTTGTGGAGCTAATTTGTCTTTCCCTTCTCCCGCAAGGAGAGAAGGGGTTGAGAGCTCCATATCTAGCTGCGGTCATTGCCCACAGGGCTGAAGCTGGGCACCACCAGCTCGCGGTTTTGCTTGGTAAGGCGACCGTACAGCTCCTGCGTGTTGGGGAAGTTGGCCGCCGGCAAGGTGGGGAAGCGGCGATAGGGCACCGTGTCCTCGCCGAAGAGATCCCGATACTCCTGGGTGTTCAGCAGGGCGCGCACAAAGGCTTTCACCCCCTGGGTGGCCAAGATCTGGTTGTACTTGCGGATCTCCTGCTGGTTGAGGGGTGCACGGCCCAGGAAGTGCTTGGTGCCCAGCTCGATCACCTTGGTGTTGGGATAGGGGGCATAGAACTCGGAGCGGTACAGCTCGGAACACCCCAGGGCCTCGATGAACTCCTTGACGGTGATCTCGCCGTTGCGCAGCTTGGACTCGGCAGAGCTGAGCTCGGCGCTGATGTTGTAGATGTCCATATCCCGCTCGAAGACCTGCCGGTAGGCGGCGCGGATGAGGTTGTTGACTTCCGCTTTGTTGGCCAGGCTGGTGAGCTTGAAGACAGGGATCTCTTGGCGTACCTTGGGCACCCCCTGCTGGGCCCGCCGCTGGATTTCCAGCTCGCCGGAAGGCATATCCCGAGGCTGACCCAACTTGACAAAGAGAGGGATGTCGTCGTCGGTGCGAATGGGCTTGGTTGCAACAGCCATGTCGCTGGATCCCGACCGCATCCGCCGCAACGCCAGACCGCCGGGGGTGAGGTAGCGCTCATAGGGCACGATATCTTCCCCGAAGACCTGCTGGTACTCCTCGCTGTCGAGGATGGCGTCCACGACGGCGTAGAACCCTTGCTTGGAGGCGATGTCAAATAGGCGGTTCATCTCCTGGCGCCCGTAGGTGGGTCGGCCCAGCAGCTTGCGGTGGATGAACTCGATGGCTTTGCAGACATACAAGCTGGACCAGTACTTGTTGCGGAAGAGATCCGACTTGGCCAGTTGGCGCACAAACTCTTTGACAGGAATTTCCCCCGACTCCAGCTTGATCTCCCAGCGGGTCAGCCGTTGGCCTTCGTAGGGCATGTAACCGTACACCTGCTGGTAGCAGGCGCGGATCACCGCCTGGGTGGATCCCTCGCTGCCGACAATGCCGGCCCGCACCCCTAGCCGCCGGCTGCGATCGCCGGGAGTTTGGGTGAGCTTGAAAACCTTCGGGCCAAGGCTGCCGGGATCCCCCACTGCCTTGGGATTGGTGCGCTCGTTGGTCAGGGCAAAGCCGCGCCGGATGAGGATGCGCTTGACATCTTTGTTGAAGGGAGCAGGGCGGGCGCTGAGGGAACGGGTTTCCTTGGGGAAGATGGCCCCAAATTGGATCTCCAGCGGGTCATTGCCGGAGCCATAGGCATGCTGATCCGGCAGGGGCCGGTTGTAGCGGGCAAAGAGGGTAATGAACTGGGGCACCTTGCGGCGGGGGGCAGCGTAGGTGTAGAGGTCGAATTTGGCCCCCCAGTTGGCGCTGGTTTGGGCTTCTATCCCCAGCTTGCGCAGGTAGGGTACCGTCTCCTCGCCGAAGTAGTCCCCGTACTCGCGGCTGTCCACCAGCGCGTCCACCAGGCCGGCCAGACCCTTGCTGGAGATGATGGAGAAGTAGGTCTGCACTTCCTCGCGGGTTTCGGGAGCCCGCCCCAGGAAGTGGCGGAAGGCCAGCTCCACGACGCGGCTGTTGATGTAAGGCTCGTAGAACTGCTTGCGATACAGCTCCGATTTGCCCAGGCGGCGAATGAACTCCTTCATGGAGATCTCGCCGTTTTTCACCTTCGACTCCAGGTCGGAAAGCTTGAGGCCGTAGGCGCGGCGGATATCCCGCTCAAACACCTGTCGATAGGCGGCCTTGATGACTTCTTCTTTCTCGGCGTTGGACAGCCCCGGCTTCATGGCAAAAACGGGAACTTTCTCGGCAGCCAAGTTGTAAACCTGGGGTAGCTGCAGCCCCTGCAGGGGCAGGCCGTCGGCGGTGCTGGCATTGCGCTGCCGCAGCTTGTCGGAAGGGGCGGGGGCGATGAACTCGCTCAGCAAGACATCGAAATATTGGTTGATGATGGCAACTGCTTCGGCATCTTTGCGGAAGTAGCCAGCCGCTGCCCGCTTCATCTCTTGAATGGCGACAATGGTGGCCTCGGCGGAGCAGGCATTTTCGATGATCTCCCGCAGGCCGCGGGTGTTGACGGCGATGATACTGGGATCCCCGGCCACCAAAGCGTAGGTGACGTAGCGCAAAAACCAGCTCAGATCCCGCAGCGATTTGCGCATGTTGGCAGCTCCGTAGCGGGAGATGTTGATGGGGCGGAAATTGGGGGGAATCTCCACACCGCTGGCGCTAAAGATGTTGCGGATGGCCTCAATGAATCCGCCGGTGGATTCCACGTAGAAGGCAGTACCCAGCTTGAAGGCTTCTTTCTCGTCTTGGGTCGCTTCTGGCCGCTCCAGATAGGCCATGGGCGAGCCCCCTGTGAAGATGCGGTTGGCTGCCCGGCTGACGATGATTTCCGAATTGGCCGCAATGACCTCGGCAATCTCTAGCCGTTTCAGGCCGCTGGAGAAAAAGTCCTCGAGGCGATCCAGCTCGGTGCGTCCCAGATAGCGATCCTGCTGTTCCGCCTGGGAGATGGTCGATACAGGCACGGTTTGGTAGAGACGGGGGTTGGAAACGACTGCGCCAGCGGATACGTTGATACCCATCGATCTTTTAAACTCCGTTTTGATCGAAAAAACTGCCGACAAAGGCCGAGGACAGTGCCATCGAAGGGGGTGAAGAGGCTGACCCACGACTGGAGGAGCATCCCTCTCTGAGCTGAGAAGGATCGATGCCCGATCCCTGAGGGGGAAGCCAAGCCTAGAATACTAGGGGCACGGGCCCAGAGTGGGGAGGTTGTTGCAGTTTGTAACACTGTTTCTCATCCACAAAGACATGGCTCTCAACCCAGCTCTACCCTCCCATCTGTTGTCTTCCGCTTTTCTCCTTGAGGATTGGGAGCAGGGACATTACGAACGCGTTACCCAGGTTTTACAGCAACAGCTCGAGCAGGGATCCCCCTCTCCAGAGCTGTATTGGGAGCTGGGAGCCGCCTATCTCCTGCTGGGTCGGGAACTGGAGGCGCAGCTGGTGTGGCAAGAGGGCTTGGCGATGCTGCAAGCGGGGGGGGTGGCCGAATCCGAGGCCGTCTACCACCTGCTGAGGAGCTTGCAGGCTTTGGCGGAAAGCCTGTGGGAGAAGGGCCATTGGCCGCAGGCAGCAGCTCTGTATCGGCAGCTTCTGGAGTTGGGGGATGGACAGCTGGAGCTGTCTTCTGGCCAGGCTTTGGCTGCTCACCGCATTGGCCTGACCCAAGAGCGGAGCCGGCTGTGGGCTGCGGCAGCGGAGTGGTTTGAGCGGGCTTGCCAGCAGGATCCGACGGCGGCAGAGAGTTTTTGGCGCTGGGGCTTGGCCCTGATGAAGCTGGGCCGTTTGCGAGAGGCGATTTCCCCTCTGCAGGAGGCTGCGCGGCTGCGCCCTGAGTGGGGGGATCCCTGGGTACAGATGGGCCTGGCGTGGCTGGATCTGCAGGATCCAGTTCAGGCTGTGGGGTGTTTCCAGGCGGCTGAGGCGCGGGGCACCGGGACAGCGCAGCTCTACAGCTACTGGGCGGAAGCGGAAGTGCGGTTGGCTCACCCTGAGGCGGCTTGGGAGAAGGTTTGCCGAGCGGTGGCAGCGGAACGGAATTGGGTGCAGGCGTGGTGCGAGGGCAGCGGCAGAGAAAGCCCTCTGCGGTCTGGACTGGAGCAGGCATGCAGAGGGGAGGGCCCCGATTGCCTGCTGTACTCGGCTTGGCGGCAGCGTTGGGCTCCAGAAGGCGTTGCCCCTCCAGCAGACTCCTTTTCCCAGAGCACTCCCCCTACAACTGACTTCTGGCCAGTGCCAACCCAAGGCTACCTCACCACCCGACAGTGGCATCAGGCCACGGGCGAAGGGGACTACCAACTGCTGGATCCAGGGGGGGTTCTCTGTCTGAAAGCGCCCCCTGCGGCTGATCCCGCCATTTTGCAAAAGTTGCGCCCGCAGCGCATCCCCTTGGCAGAGACCTTTGTCGCCCAGATCCCCCGAGGATCCGTCCACGTGGGCCACTATCCCCGCCACCTCTACGCCAGCTTTGCCAGCGGGGTGCTCACCCGCCGGGGAGAATTGCTCGCCGATCTATCCCTGAGCTTGCCGCCGCCGGAGTTCCTCGACTGGGACTACAGGCCAGATCACCTGCGACACCACCCCCTGCTGGGCTTGCCCCATCTCCCCCCACCGATCCCACTGGATGGCCCCGTTGCCCTCTTGCCCTTGGGAGCGGTCAACTACTTTCACTGGATGGTGGATATTTTGCCTGCCTTGGATATCCTGCGGCGGTCGGGCGCCCTGGAAAAGGACATCCCCATCTTGATCCACGGGTATCAAAGAAAGCCCTTTCAGGTGCAGAGCTTGGCTGCTTTGGGGATCCCAGCCGAGCGCATCCTCAGCTTTGAGCAGTTGGGGGGATCCCATCTGCAAGCCCAAAACCTGATCGTGCCCTCAGCAGGCGCTCCGGTGGGGTGCTTGACCCCTAGGGGATTGGAGGTGCTGCGGCAACTGGCCCAGCCGAGTTTCTCCATCGACCCCCTGCAGCCGCGGCGGATTTACATCAGCCGTCGGTCTGCCCGCTGGCGGCGGGTGATCAACGAAGCGGAGGTGCTAGCCTGTTTGCACCCTTGGGGATTTGCACCGGTGCAAATGGAAACCCTTTCTCTTCAAGAGCAAATAGCCCTAATGCAAGGGGCAGAGGCGGTGATCGGGATCCACGGGGCGGGCCTAACCAACCTCGCCTTTTGTCCACCCGGCACCACCGTCATCGAGATCTTGCCCAGCAATGCAGTGCTTCCCTATTTTTGGAGTATTGCTCAGGTGGCAGGGCTAAGGTACTTCCCCTTGGTGGCACCTGTTTGTGATCCGGCTTTGGTGGCTCTTCTTTCCAGCCCCGATTTGGATCGAGAAGATGCCTGGGCTCGGATCCCGGACTTGCTGGAGGTGCTGGAACAGACAGGGATCAGAAGATGATGGGATCGGAGGGACTCGAACCCTCACGTTCTTTAGGAACAACGGATTTTAAGTCCGTAGCGTCTACCATTCCGCCACGATCCCATCTGTCGGCAACAGCCGTACTACTCTACCAAACTGCTCGCCTTGGGGAGGCAAGTCTTTAAGTTGGTTCACCCAGCCCTGCAGTGGAGGGTATGAAGTAGGGGATTGCTGCCCCTGCTGATGGGATCCCTGCTGTGCCCGCTGGCTTGAAGCTCCTACAACTTCTCTTTCAAAAAAACGTTGGCCACCCAGATCCCCACCACCGCCAAGGCGGCCATCCCATAAAAGGTATAGCTATAGCTGCCCAGCCTATCGCGAATTTGCCCCGCGATCATCGTTCCCACCAAGGCCCCAACTCCATAGGCGGTAAACACAATGCCGTAGTTCTGGGCGTAGCGTTCGGGATCAAACAAGCGCAGGGTCAGGGCGGGAGCCATGGCCAGCCACCCCCCCAGGCAAAACCAAAGCAAGGAAAAGGCTACCCAGTAGCCCAGAAGGGATCCCTGGGGAGGCAGGAGCATCAGCCCACAGGCCAGCAGGATCAGCCCATAGGAGCCCGTAGTGACCTGATGGGGATGTAATCGATCGGCCAACCAGCCAAACAGAGGACGGCTGAGCCCGTTGAAAATGGCGAAGAGAGCCACGCTGTTGGCAGCCGCAGGGGGATCCAGGCCGATCAGCTCTTCCCCCACAGGACCAGAAATCCCAATGGCGCTTAAACCGATCAGAGTGCCGATGGCGTAGCAGATCCACAGGCCATAGAAGGAGGGGTTTCTCAGCAGAGGGAGAGAGCGCCGAGAAGTCAACGGAGAGCGATCTGGGCCATTCGTGGATTTTCTTGGAAAAGGTGAGGAAGGGATCCAATCGGGGGGAGGAAATCTCAGTTGGGTTGCGATCCCCAAGATCACCGCTGCAAAGAGGATCCCCAAAATCAGCAGCGTAGGCCGAGCCCCCAGTGCCTCGATCAAGCGGTTGGCTAGAGGAGCGGTAAGCAGGGGGGATAGGCCAAAGCCGATAATGGTGGACCCCACCGCCAATCCCTTGCAATCGGGAAACCAACGGGCTGCCACGGCCATCGGCACCCCATAGGCAACCCCTACTCCGCTACCGGCAATCACCCCATAGCAGAGGGTGATCCACCCAATGGAGGGGGCGAAGCTGGCCAGCCCATAGCCCAAACCCACCAAGCTGCCCCCCAGAGCCAGTACTCGGCGGGATCCCCAGCGGGGGATGACAAACCCTGTGATGGGCATGAGGGTAGCGTAGAACACGAGGGCAACCGTGTAGGGCAGCAGGCTCTCACTGGCCCCGATCCCCAGCTCTGTTTCCAGAGGCTTGCGGAAAATGCTCCAGGAATAGACGGTTCCCAGGCAAAGAAGAACCAGGAGCCCCAGGAGGATAAAAAGCCATCTCCCTCCATAGGCTGGTTGTCTATACAAAGTAATGGGGGATCCAACCCTTTTCATGGGTATTTGGAGCTTGTTAGCTTGTGGGGGCGTGGGGTAGCTAAGCCCCGCACTGTAACCGTAGCATCAGTGTCGGGATACAGATACCCCCACATGGTGTATGATGGGAGTAGTTGTACAAAACGGCGTTGCCGGAATCTGGTACAACTACGCGGTAGGGCATTCCGTGTCTGCGCGTGGAGGGTTCTTGCGAAGGCTCCCCGATGAAGCGCGAAGCCCACGCTGTACCTGTAGGGTCAGCGATGGGAGTATGTCACAGCTGAGTTCAACCCATTCTCTCAGCCCTTTCGAGGATGAGCCGATAGGAATAGAATTGCTTGAATTGTTCAGCCAACCGTTGGCTAGAGGCGTTTGGCCTCTACCGTCTTGGGCAGAGACAAAGGCTCCGGCAGCTCCGGGATGGACAATTCCCAACCGTTGCTCAAGGTGAAAATGGTTTCCCCGGCCTCTGAACGGGTGGCCACAACCGATTCTTCCAGATCTTTTTTGGGAACGTAGACCATCAAATGCCCGTAGGCACTTTCGTGCAGGATGACTTTCATAGCCCTTTCTCCACAAGTTCCAGCTCTTGGGCGCGGCACCCCACCACCAAGCCTTTGGCCAAGCAGTGGACGGCATAGACGTAAAACCGTTGTAGAAAGGTGCCAATGGAAATCACGTAACCTTCGTCGCCCGGAACGGCCAAGATTTTCCCCACCGGCTGGCCGAAGAAGGTGCCATCGTTGCGGATGACCTTACGGATGCGGACTTTGTCGCCCAGCTCAAATTGGGGAGGGCGATCCAGCTCCAGTTCGTCGCTCATGGGGTACCTCCTGTGATTTCTGCCAACACCTGACAAAGCTCTTGGCGGGTTAGGCTGCGGCCTACTTGGCGCGCCCGTCGAGACACGGCTGCCAAAATGGCCTGAGATTTGGAAGTTTCCTTTCCGGACAAGCGGTTAGACAACATCGGGATGGCTCTCCTCTGGGATGGGTTCTGGAGTGTGTTGCGCCCATTGCGTCAGCGTTGCGCGGCAATAACGGGCCAGCTCCGCGGGCGGGATCGGATGCTTGCAGTGGGTGACGTGCTGCCGCACCTGTTCCAGGAGCTTTTCCAGTTGGCCAGGTGGGATCTGCTCGACAGGGATCCCCTGTTCCTTGAGGATTTGCAGCAGCAAATGCCTGCCGGAGTGTTTGCCCAACACCAGCCGCCGCTGGCCGCCCACGGCTTCTGGTGGGAAAGGCTCATAGGTCTGGGGATCCCGCAGCACCCCTGCAGCGTGAATGCCCGACTCGTGGGCAAAGGCGTTGTCACCGACGATGGCCTTCCAGGGGGGGAGGGGAGCACCGCTGGCCCGCGCCACCTGTTGAGACAGCTCCCGCAAACGGCGGGTATCCACCCCAACATCGATCCCCAAGGTGCAGCGCAGAGCCATCACCACCTCTTCCAAGGGGGCATTGCCGGCCCGTTCCCCCAAGCCGTTGACGGTGGTGTTTACCGACTGAGCGCCGGCGCGGATTCCGGCTAAGGCATTGGCAGTGGCCATGCCCAGGTCGTCGTGGGTATGCATCTCCACAGGGATATCGATGGCCCGCACCAGACGGCGAATCTGCTTGTAGGTGCTAAAAGGATCCAAAATGCCCACCGTATCGCAGTAGCGGAAGCGCCGACAGCCCCAGCTTTGGGCCATTTGGGCCAACTCGATCACCTGCTCCAGGGGGGTGCGGCTGGCATCTTCTGCCCCCACCGAGACCCACAGCCCTTGCTCCAAGGCCATCTCCACGCATTGGCGCAACTGTCGCAGCAGCCGAGGGCGATCCCCTTGGAACTTGGCAGCGATTTGCCGATCCGAGACCGGCACGGAGATGTGGATCCGCTTGAGGCCGCAACGAATAGAGGCGAGGATATCGCTGGGCACAGCCCGGTTCCACCCCAGCAGGTGGGCCCGCAGCCCCAGGCTGAGCATGGCGCGAATGGCTTCCGTTTCCACGGCGCCCATGGCCGGGATCCCCACCTCAATTTCGGGTACGCCAATGGCATCCAAGAGGGCGGCAATGGAGATCTTCTCGGGGATTTGGAAGGCTACCCCTGCTGCTTGCTCCCCATCGCGCAGGGTGGTGTCGTTGATGGTAACAGAGGAATTCATGGGATCCATCCTCCAAGACCTACGGCCCGCCTAGGCAATCGGTAACCGTCGATGGTGCTCCGCACCGCTAGCGGGACCCCGGTTGCGTCAGGGCAATCATGTCCAGGGTAGAAAGCTCAACCAAGTTGCCGCAGAATTCATCAGATTCCTGTAAGGCTTGGCTGTTCCTCTTAGCGGGGTGGAGTCTTTGGAGCAGGGGATCCTTGACAAAGTCCGACAAAGTCCGGCCTTTGGGATCCCGCTGCTCTGGCCATCAACGAATTAAGTCGAAGGAGATGTCGGTTTTGCCGGGAATGATGCTGCGCCGATCTGCCTCATCCAGAATGGTGTTGACAATCCAGTTAAGGAGGTTGAGCGCCCCCACATAGCCATAGGTGGGGTAGCGGTGCAGGTGGTGGCGGTCGAAGATGGGGTAGCCGATGCGCACCAAAGGTGTGCCCGTATCCCGCCACAGGTATTTGCCGTAGGAATTGCCGATCAGCAGATCCACCGGCTCGGTGAACATCAGAGAGCGCAGATGCCAGAGATCCTTGCCCCCCCAGACGGTTGCCCCCTGCCCATAGGGGCTAGAGGCCAGCAGCGTCCGCGCCTCGGTCTCAAACTCCTCGTTGCTGTTGGTCACCACCACATGGATCGGCTCCGCTCCCAGCTCCAGCAACAGGCTGAGCAAGCCCATCACCAGATCCGGATCCCCATACAGGGCTACCCGCTTGCCGTGGATCCACGCTTGGGAGTCCGTGAAAGCATCCACCGCCCGGCCCCGTTCGATCTCCAGCTCGGCGGGAATGGGCTTGCCCGTTAACTGGGATAGCTGCATCAAAAACTCATCCGTGCCCCGAATACCCACTGGCCGCGCCGTCAGGGTGGGCCGACCCGAGGCCTCTGCTAGAAACTCCAGGGTCTTGGGCGTGGTGTAGCGCTGGAAGGAAAAAGTAGCCTCGGCGTTGAGGCATTGGGCAGCCGCCTCCAAAGGGGTTCCTCCGGGATACATGTGGAAAGTGCCGTCGTTGGGCGAATCCAAATAGTCGGAGTTGTCCGCCAGCAAAGTCAGCGGGATCCCAAATAAGCCGAAGATGCGCTTGATCTCCCGCAAGTTGCCCACGTAGGTATCGAAGCCAGGGATGACGTTGATGTGGCCATTGCTGCCTGTGCGGCCCACCGGCTCGGTGAGGGTGCTGAGAATGGCCTTGAGCATGTTGTCATAGCCGGTGATGTGGGATCCCACAAAGCTTGGCGTGTGGGCATAGGGCACCGGGAAGTTGTGGGGAATAACTCCCTCATTTCTGGCCGTGGTGATGAAGGCTCCCAGGTCATCCCCGATCACCTCCGCCATGCAGGTGGTGCACACGGCGATCATCTTGGGCTTGTAGAGGGCGTAGGCATTTTCCAGTCCCTCGATTAGGTTTTTGAGGCCGCCAAACACCGCCGCATCTTCCGTCATCGAGGTGGAGACCGCCGAAAAGGGCTCCTTAAAGTGGCGGGTGAGATGGGTGCGAAAATAGGCCACACACCCCTGGGATCCATGGACGAAGGGCAGAGTTCCCTCAAAGCCGACAGCGGCGAAGATGGCCCCTAAGGGCTGGCAAGCCTTGGCAGGGTTTATCGTCAAAGCTTCCCGCTGAAAGTTTTTCTCCCGGTATTCCCAAGATTTTGTCCATTCGGCCACCCGGGCCACTTCTTCCGGGGAAGGGAGATCTTCAAAGGTTTGCTTGCACTGCAGAAGCGCCTGATATTCCGGATCTTGAAACAGGCGGGCGTGATCTTTGATGTCTTGGATATCTTGCGGCATGGTCGGTCTCCTAATGAGGGGCAGGGGAAGGAAGGGCCGTTCGCGTTTGGGATCCCGGCGGCAAGCTAAGACTTCCAGGGGGCTTTGACCAGATCCCAGGTGGGGCTATTCAAGGCCAGATCCATATCGCGGGCGAACACGGCAAAGCCGTCGTAGCCGTGGTAGGGGCCGGAGTAGTCCCAAGAGTGCATCTGGCGGAAGGGCAAAGCCATCTTTTGAAAGACGTACTTCTCCTTGATGCCGGAGGCGATGAGATCTGGCTTCAACCTCTTGGCAAATTCTTCAAACTCGTAGCCGGACACGTCATCGTAGATGAGGGTGCCGTCGTCGATGTACTGGGTGGTGCGCTTGTAGTCGTCGCCGTGGCCGAATTCGTAGCCGGTGGCAATCACCTCCATGCCCAGCTCCCGGAAGGCCGGAATGACGTGGCGGGGCCGCAGTCCGCCCACCATCAGCATCACCCGCTTGCCCTCCAGGCGGGGACGGTACTTGGCAATGATGGCCTCGCTCTGGGGCTTGTACTTGGCGATCACCTGCTCTGCCTTGGCCTGGATGGTCTCGTCAAACCGCTGGGCGATGGCCCGCAGGGATTTGGCAATTTGGGTGGGGCCAAAGAAGTTGAACTCCAGCCAGGGGATCCCGTAGGCTTCCTCCATGTGGCGGCAGATGTAGTTCATGGAGCGGTAGCAGTGGATGAGATTCAGCTTCACCCGAGGGGCAAGCAGCATCTCGTTCCAGGTGCCATCGCCGGAAAACTGGGTCACTACCCGCAGGCCCATCTCCTCCAGCAAAATCCGGGAAGACCAGGCGTCGCCGCCGATGTTGTAGTCCCCAATCAGGGCCACATCATAAGGGCCGGGCTCAAAATTGAGGGATCCCTCCTTGGCTTTCTTGTCGGCAATGGGCAGAACCCAGTCCCGCACTGTATCGTTAGCAATGTGGTGGCCCAGGGACTGGGAAACCCCCCGAAAGCCTTCGCAGCGCACCGGTACCACCGGCTTGCCAATTTCTTTGGAAACTCTCTTGGCCACTGCCTCGATGTCATCCCCGATCAAGCCGACGGGGCATTCGGACTGGATGGTAATGCCTTTGGCCAAGGGGAAGAGTTCGCTGGCTTCCACCAAGAGTTTGGCCAGTTTTTTGTCCCCCCCGAACACCACATCTCGCTCCTGAAAATCGGAGGTGAACTGCATGGTAACGAAGGTATCTACCCCGGTTGTGCCGACGTAGTAATTGCGCCTTCCCGACCAGGAGTAGTAGCCGCAGCCCACGGGGCCATGGCTGAGGTGGATCATGTCTTTGACCGGCCCCCACACCACTCCTTTGGAACCGGCGTAAGCACAGCCGCGGGTGGTCATGACGCCGGGGATGGATTTAATGTTAGATTTTACTCCGCAATCTGCTTTGCCCTCGTCATAGACGTTGAGGTGCTTAGCTCTCTTTTTCTGAGCTTTTTCGGGGTAGGTTTCCAGAACCTCCGTTACGATTTTCCGGGTTTCCTCTTTGAGGGTACTTTTCAGAGTAGTCATGAGAACCTCAGCTATTGGGTGTCATGGATAAAAGCCACAGTGCGAAGGGGGGCTGAGGGAGGAAACCAGCTACCCCCAGCCCGTCTTTTCGGGGATCAGACAGGGGCCAACTCTTTTTCGGTTTTGCCGATGAGGTGGGCGATTTTCTGGTCGTCGTCCAAAACGCCGAACTCTATCAACAACTGCTCCAGCTCATCCATAGAGATGGGGGTGGGGATCCTCAGATCCGTGTTGTTGATGATCTTTTTGGCCAAGGCCCGATACTCGTCAGCTTGGTTGCAGTCGGGGGAGTACTCGATCACCGTCATGCGGCGCAATTCTGCGTGCTGAACCACATTGTCGCGGGGGATGAAATGCAGCATTTTGGTGTTGAGCTTTTCGGCCAGAGCCTCGATCAGCTCGATCTCGCGATCCACTTTGCGGCTGTTGCAGATCAAGCCACCCAAGCGCACGCCGCCAGAGTAGGCGTATTTCAGCACGCCGCGGGCGATGTTGTTGGCCGCATACATGGCCATCATTTCGCCGGAGCAAACAATGTAGATCTCTTGGGCCTTGCCCTCCCGAATGGGCATGGCAAAACCGCCGCAGACCACGTCCCCCAGCACGTCGTAGCAGACAAAGTCCAGATCCTCGTAGGCACCGTTTTCTTCCAAGAAATTGATGGCGGTGATGATGCCTCGTCCGGCACAGCCAACACCAGGCTCGGGGCCACCGGATTCCACGCAGCGCACCCCTCGGTAGCCGGTGAGCACCACTTCTTCCAGCTCCACGTCTTCTACGGATCCCCGCTCAGCCGCCAGGTGAAGGACGGTGGTCTGGGCTTTGCAGTGCAACATGAGGCGGGTGGAATCGGCCTTCGGGTCGCAGCCGACGATCATGATCCGCTGTCCCAATTCGGCCATACCAGCAACGGTATTCTGACAGGTGGTGGATTTGCCGATACCGCCTTTGCCGTAGAATGCAATTTGTCTCATGGTTCAGTTCTCCTAATGAAGACTTGAGGAAAAACTTGAGGGCGACTTAAGGGTTAGAAATCTCTTGCCAATGGGCGCAACTGGTCGCATTAGCGAGACGGGATCCTTACTGCAAAGGATTTCAGCTCGCGGGGAGGCAGCCTTGGATCCCTTGGAATCCAAAAGCAAACCGGTTGAACGGTGGGGCTCTCCCGAATCGAGGCAGGAGATGGGGGAAGCGACGGGGAGTAACAGTGGGGCAGATCATAGGGCTCTCAGGCTTATCGAGAATGGGCAACTAGAGGGCATGCACGGTTAAGGTGGGCCACACCTGTTCTTGCAGGCGGGTTTCGATGAGCAACCGCAGGGTGTTTTGCTGGCTGGGGCAGGTGGTGCAGGATCCCTTGAGGCGTACCCACACCTGATCCCCTTCCAGGTCGTACAGCTCCACATCGCCGCCATCGGCCAACAGCAGCGGGCGAACTTCCTCCTCCAGGACGGCCTGAATGCGGGCGATCTTTTGCAAGGTGGTGAGGGGAGGGGGTGTCGCTGTTGCCGAGACAGGAGGGGGAGCAGCAGGAGAGGGCTCTGTCTGGTTTTGGGAGTTCCCTTTTGAATTTCTTGAATCTTCTGAAGGGATCGTGTCGGTCTCGGCCAGAACGGCGGCAATCAGGTCTTCAATCTGGGCCAGGCAGGAACCACAGCCACCACCCGCTTTGCTGTAGGCTGTTACTTCCTCAGCGGAGGTGAGGCGGTTTTCCCGGATCAGGCGGCGGATCTTTTGCTCGCTGACGCCAAAGCAGGAGCAGACCAAGGCGCTGTCATCATCCGTATGGTCAGGTAGGGGAAGGCCGCGATAGCTGTAGATGGCTGCCTCCAGAGCCTCTTGCCCCATCACCGAGCAGTGCATCTTGGCGGGGGGCAAGCCGCCCAGGTAATCGGCGATCTGGCGGTTGTCGATCCGCAGGGCTTCATCCAGAGTGAGGCCGGTGATCAGCTCCGTCAGGGCCGAGGAAGAGGCAATGGCGCTGGTGCAGCCGAAGGTTTGGAAGCTGGCAGCCAAGATGCGCTCGCTGGCCTCGTCCACCTTTAAGTAGAGCCGCAGGGCATCGCCACAGGTGATGCTGCCCACTTCTCCCACCACCACCCGAACACCAGGCTCGGAGCTGGGATCCATCGCCCCTTGGTTTTTGGGGTGGTAGAAGAGTTCCAAAACTTTTTCGCTGTAGTCCCACATGGCTGGATCCTGAGTTGAGGATGCTAACGGTCGAGGGAAGATGAGTTTGAGGGGGGTCAGCGGCGAGCCAGTTCCCGTTCCTGCTGTTGCAGCCAGTCTTCCGCCTCGTGGCTGAAGGGGGAGATGGCCCGCAAATGCTCAATGATCCCCGGCAAAACCTCCAGCACCCGCTCCACCTCTGCCGGCTGGGTAAAGCGAGAGAGGCTGAAGCGGATTGAGCCGTGCAAAACGGTGTAGGGCAGGCCCATGGCCCGCAGCACATGGGAGGGCTCCAGGGATCCGGAAGTGCAGGCGGAGCCGGAGGAGGCGCAGATGCCGTATTTGTTCAGCCAGAAGAGGATCGCTTCCCCTTCCACGAACTTGAAGCCCAAGTTGGTGGTGTTGGGCAGCCGCTGAGTGGGGTGGCCGTTAACCTGGACATCCGGGATCCGCTGTAGCAAGCCCTGCTCCAGGCGATCCCGCAGCAGCCGCTCATGGGGATCCCCCAGGTGGGCTTGGGCCAGCTCAGCCGCTTTGCCCAGGGCGATGATGCCCGGCACATTTTCCGTCCCGGCGCGGCGGCCCCGCTCTTGATGTCCTCCCAGCAACAGAGAACGGAAGCGAAAGCCCCGCCGCACATAGAGGGCGCCGATCCCCTTGGGGGCATGCAGCTTGTGCCCGGAAAGGGTGAGGAGATCCACCGGCAGGCGCTGCAGATCGAGAGGGATCTTGCCCACCGCCTGTACTGCGTCCACATGGACAACAGCCCCATAGCTGCGAGCCAGGGATCCCACCGCCTCGATGGGGAAAAGCACGCCCGTCTCGTTGTTGGCGGCCATGCAGCTCACCAGGGCAGTATCGCCGGTCAGGGCTGCTTCCAACTCCAGCAAGTCCAGGCAGCCTTGCTCATCCACCGAGAGGTAGGTGACGCGGTAGCCTTGTTTTTCCAGGTGCTTGCAGACGTTGAGCACCGAGGCGTGCTCTACCTGCGTGGTGATGATGTGGCGCTTCTGGGGTTGGGCTGCCAAGGCTGCATAAATGGCCGTGGTGTTGCCTTCGGTGCCGCCACTGGTGAAGACGATCTCCGTCGGGTCGGCTCCCAGAAGGGCTGCCACCTGTTCGCGGGCTTGGTTAAGGGCACGCCCCACCTGGCCGCCAAAACTGTGCATCGAGGAGGGGTTGCCGTAGAAGGTCTGCAAATAGGGCAGCATCGCCTCCAGAACCAGGGGATCCACGGCGGTGGTGGCGTTGTTGTCCAGGTAGATCACAGGGTTCATACAGGCTCCGGTACAAGATAGGGGTTGGGCAAAGTTAAACGGCTTGCGGAGCGTGGGAATGGCACTGCTTTGGGCAAATGCGGGCGCAAGCCTGACAGCCGATGCAGAGGGCAGCGTTGAGGATGGTCATCACTTTGCGCTCACTTTCTTCTTCCTCTTCGTTGTCGACAAACTCGCCGTCTTCGTTGAGGGCTCTGAGGGCGAACACACCCCGGCCACAGACTTTGAGGCAACGGCTACAGCCGAGGCAGCGGCTGATATCCAGGCTTTCGATAAACTGTGGGATCCAGGGCAGTCCGCCTTTGGTGAGAGCAGTTACAGTAGCCATGGCCGCGTCTCCAAAAGATGAGGTCTCAAGATCGGGAAGATTTGCTGTCCAAGGTCTGGTTGACCAACCAGGTGCGGTAAAACTTGAGGGCCACCGTTTCAATGAGGTCGTAGTCTTCCACCACTTCGATGCCGGCCTCGCGAATACGCTTCATGGGGCAATCGCCGATCTTGGAGACCAGCACGGCTCGGCAATCCCGGATGAGATCCAGGATTTGCTCTAGGTTGTTGTCCTCCCCGGATCCCCCGTGGCAGTACTGCGGAACCTTGCGGTGGCCGACAAACTGCGCCCCACGGGCGTTGACCTCGTAGATCAAAAACTCCCGTGCATGGCCGAAGTGGCGATTGACCAAGCCACCGCCTTTGCTGGCCACGGCCACCAGGATGGAGGGGCTGTCGGGAGGCAGGTCAGCTGTCCAGTGGGTTGGGGTTGACTGCTGCTGAGCTTGCAGTTGGGCAATGCTTGCCTGGACCTGGCGGCGTTTTTCGGGGTCGTATTCGGGGGTCATCTGCATAAAGCGCTCCTTGGTAAACTCTTGGCTGCGGTCTTCCCCCAGAAGGCCCACCGCGTCCGCCCGACACTGGCGACAGTGGCGCATCATCCGCATGTTGCCGGAGCACCGATCTTGCAGGGCTTTCAATTCCTGAGGGGTGGGGCCCCGCTGGCCGATGAGGCCGAAGTAGGTGCCGTGTTCAGGCGCCGAGATCAGGGGCATGATGTTGTGCAAGAAAGCCCCTTTCTCCTGGATCACCCGGTTCACTTCCAAGAGGTGGGTGTCGTTGATGCCGGGAATGAGAACGGAGTTGACTTTGCAGAGGATGTCTGCCTCCCGCAGCAGATCCAGGCTTTCCATCTGCCGTTCGTGCAGGATGCGGGCTGCCTCCACCCCTCGAATGCGCTTGCGTCGCCAGCGGATCCAGGGGTAGATCCTGGCTCCGATCTCCGGATCCACCATGTTGATGGTCAGGGTGACGTGGTCAATGTTCAGCCGTTTGATCTCGTCGATGTAGTCCGGCAACATCAGGCCGTTGGTGGAAAGGCAGAGCTTGAGATCCGGAGCTTTCTCGGCAATGCGGGCAAAGGTCTCGAAGGTTTGCTTGGGGTTGGCCAAGGGATCCCCAGGCCCAGCAATGCCCACCACCGTCAGTTGCGGGATCTTGCCGGCAATCACCAGCACTTTGTGGGCGGCTTCCGCCGGGGTAAGCAGCTCGCTGACCACACCGGGCCGGCTCTCGTTGGCACAGTCGAACTTGCGGTTGCAGTAGTTGCACTGGATGTTGCAGGCGGGGGCTACCGCCACGTGCATGCGGGCGTAGTGATGGTGAGCTGCTTCGCTGTAGCAGGGATGGGTGGCGATGCGTTGCTGCAGATGAGGGGGGAGAGCCTGGCGGGGGCTGCTGCTGCAAGCGCAGGCCGATGGGGAAGGGGATCCCTGGCGGGGCGGAGTTGAAAGGGGCGGCATAGTGGGGTCAACCAGGGGATAGAACGTTACTGGCGGTTATATCAACCGCCCTCTGCCCGCTCCGTTGCACTCAGCCCGGTAGAACTGATCGAGTTTATTGGCTTTGTACTCAAGACCTGCAAAGCCTGATGGCAGGCCAAATCCAACTTTTTTTAGGGGTCAAGGGTCTGGTTTTTCAAGGCCGGGGATGCCGTATTTTGACCCAAAGGGGCGGGGGATCCGGCTGTGGGGAGGATCCCCGGAATCCCTGATTCGACAAGGGCTTGGGGCAATGCTTAGGAAATACTAAAAATCTGCTCAGATGCACTCAAGCGCCGCAGCCTCGGCTGCGTTTTGCATCAATTGCTACGATTTAATATCGTATCAGCCCAAAAGTGTATTGAAAATAGCCGTTTGAGTTTGAGGAAAGATCCCCCTGGGGCAAAGTCCTCGCCAAGGAAGTGAAGACTATTGCGGCGGCAGGCCGTCGGACTTTCTTGTTGTGACAGGGGGGATGTACTCGCTCAAATACCCATACCCTTCCCCAAAAATACCGGATCCCTGCGGGCAAAAGACTCAACCCCCTGCCCTCAGAAAAACTTTTTTTGCCCTCTGGGCCAAGCTTCCAGGGTTTGAGTACATCGGCAATAACTCAATCAATCCTGATCGCCCGCTGCCAAGCCTGAGCCCCTGCAGCCGCTTGCTATAAGCGGGGGATATAAGCGGGGGAACAGAAACCCAACGGTTCTGCCCTCTGCTGAGACTCCCTCCTGCTTCCCAACCGGTGAGCTTATGTCCCCCCTTGTTTCTCCCCCACCGAAAACGGCTGAAGTGCTGCAGGTGCCCCGTTGCGATCGCTGGCGGATTCTCTACCGTCTGCAGGAGCTGGATTTGACCTGTGGCTGTACCCCGACCGGCCAACTGTGGGTGATGATTCGCACCCCCACCGAAGCCCTCCTCGTCCACAGTGTGCTCCGCCTTTTCGCCCTTGACCGCTCTGGCTGGCTGAGTTGGTTGGATCGCTGCTGGTCTCTCCAAACCTGGGATCCCCCTGAGAGATCTGCAGGAGGGGATGACCACCCCTGAACCTCTGCCGTTTGCCTTCTTGCTTCTCCTGTTCACCTCGTTTTGGTAGCGCCAATGACCACTCCATCCCCCTCAACTCGCTCCTTCCAACAAGTCCGAGACAACCCCGTTCACCTGGGACGGGAGATCACGGTTCCCATCTGCGAGGGCCTCAACCTGGCTTGGGCCAGTCTTCAGGGGCTGTATTTGCAGTATCTGAAGCACCATCTGGTTGTCGAAGGAGCAGAGTTCTACTCAATTCACCAATTTTTCAACGAAAGTCTACAGGAAGTTCAGAACCACGCCCATGAGGTGGGGGAGCGCCTGAACGGCCTAGGTGGGATCCCGGCCTCCAGCTTTGCCAAGCTGGCGGAGCTGTGCTGCTTCAGCCCAGAAGGGGACGATGCGTTGGCTGTGCGGCCCATGCTGGAAGCGGATTTGCGGGCCGAGCAAAGCCTAATCGATCTGCTGCGTCGCCAGGCGGCTCTGGCGGAAAGTGTTGGGGATCGCGCCACCCGTCACCTCTACGAGCAGATTTTGCTGCGGACGGAAGAACGGGCCTTTCACCTGGCCCACTTTCTGGCTGCCGACAGCTTGGTTTTGGGCTTGTCCCCATCCTAGCTTGCCCATCTACGCCCACCCCTCGTTTTGGGAGACTCTGCCATGCTTACCCCCGATCGGGCGCCGCTGCTGCAGTTTTTGCAAGTTGAGCTTGGGATCCCGGAATCCGCCCTCACCTTCGCCCTGAAACGGCATGGGTGTGAACAGGGCCCTTTGCCCATGATTCTTTGGCATTACGGGCTGATTTCCTTGGAGCAACTAGAGCAGATTTTTGAATGGTGTGCTCCCCCTCCTCTTGTTACCAATTCTACCCATTCGGAGGTTTAAGCCATGACTTATCCCTACCCTTCTCTTCCCTTTCCCAGAGTCGGCAACCCTTTGGGATGGCTCGGCCTGGTTTTGAACTCAATTTTCAGATCCGCCCTGAAGTGGCCGCGCCGCTGGCTCAACAGCATTGAAATTCGGGGATCCCGGCAGGCCCGTTGGATTTGTCGTTTGATCCCGGCTTCCTGTCCCTTTGAGCGGGATATCCGGCTGGGATCCCGCACCGTCCACATTCCGGCCCTCTGTCGCATCAACCCCCTCTACGAGGAGATCATCGCCCTGCGGCTACGGGCGGCGGCTTATCTGGCCGAAGCTGCGGCTCAACCCCAGCCCCCCTCTTCTCAGGAGATCCCATCATGCCCTTGATCAGCCGAACCAAAGTGGCGGAGCTGCTCAACGAGACCGCCTGCGAGCACAACCACAAGAAAGACGGCAAAGGCAAAAACAAGGTCTGTGCCGAGCAGGCCAAGCCCGGAGGAGCGCAGGGAGGCTGTGCCTTTGATGGGGCTTCGATTGCCCTGGTGCCGATCGCCGATGCCGCCCATCTAGTACATGGGCCAATCGCCTGCAGCGGCAACTCTTGGGGGACGCGGGGCAGCCTCTCTTCTGGCCCCCAGCTTTATCGGGTGGGCTTCACCACCGATCTGAGCGAGAACGAGATCATCTTCGGGGGGGAGGAAAAGCTGTTCCAGGCCATCCTTGACTTGCAGGCCAAATACCAGCCTGCCGCCATTTTTGTCTATCTCACTTGTGTAACTGCCCTCATTGGCGACGATGTGGAGGCCGTGTGTCAGCGGGCCAGCCGCCAGCTTGGGATCCCGGTCATTCCGGTGAATGCGCCCGGCTTTGTGGGCAGCAAAAACCTAGGCAACCGTCTGGCCGGAGAAGCCCTGCTGGACTATGTTATCGGCACCGCCTCCCCGGAGTACACCACTCCCCGCGACATTAACCTCATCGGCGAGTACAACATTGCCGGCGAGCTGTGGGATGTCTTGCCTCTGTTTGACGAGCTGGGGATCCGCATCTTGGCCAAGATCACCGGCGATGGCCGCTACCGCGAGATCTGTACCGCCCACCGGGCCAAGCTGAACGTCCTCATCTGCGCCAAAGCCCTGCTCAATGTGGGCCGCAAGATGCAGGAGCGCTACGGGATCCCCTACATCGAGGCTTCCTTTTACGGGCTGCAGGAGATGAACCACTGCCTAAGGGCCATTGCCCAAGGGCTGAAGGATCCGCAACTGCAGGAGCGTACCGAGGCCCTCATCGAGCGGGAAACTCGCGCCACCGAGGCGGCTTTGGCCCCCTACCGGCAGCGGCTGGCGGGCAAACGAGTTGTCCTTTATACCGGCGGGGTGAAAAGTTGGTCGATCATCTCCGCCGCTCGAGATCTGGGGATGCAGGTAACGGCCACCAGCACCCGCAAAAGCACCGAAGAAGACAAAGCCCGCATCCGCGAGCTGCTCGGCCAGGATGGCATTCTCTTGGACAAGGGCAGCCCTCAAGAGCTGCTCAAGGTGGTGGAGCGCACGAAAGCGGACTTGCTCATCGCCGGCGGACGCAACCAGTACACCGCCCTCAAGGCCCGCATCCCCTTTCTGGACATCAACCAGGAGCGGCACCACGCTTATGCCGGCTATCGCGGCCTGGTGAACTTGGCGCGGGAGATCGATGCCGCCCTCCACAGTCCCATTTGGGAGCAGTTGCGACGGCCTGCCCCCTGGGAGACCTCAGCAGCAAAGGAGGTGGGAGGATGGCCCAGTTGATTCAAGAACGCAAGCCCCTCAGCGTCAACCCCCTCAAACTCAGCGCTCCGCTGGGGGCGGCCCTGGCCTTTCTGGGGATCAAGGGCTGTCTGCCGCTCTTCCACGGTTCCCAAGGCTGTACGGCCTTTGCCAAAGCGCTGCTGGTACGTCATTTCCGCGAGGCCATTCCCATGTCCACCACTGCCATGTCCGAAGTGGACACCATCTTGGGAGGCGAGGAGAATGTCGAAGCTGCCATCCTCACCTTGGTGGAGAAGGCCCAGCCGGAGCTGATTGGTCTTCTGACCACCGGCCTCACGGAAACCCGCGGGGACGATATGCCGCGCATCCTGCGGGAGCTGCGCCGACGCCAGCCGCAATTGCAGGATCTGCCCATCGTCTTGGCCTCCACGCCTGACTTTAAGGGATCCCTGCAAGACGGCTATGCCATCGCCGTCAACAGCTTGGTCAGCACCCTGCCGGAATCGCCGTCGGGATCCGTCCGCCCTGCCCAGGTAACGGTGCTGTGCGGGCCTGCCCTCACCCCTGCCGACGCCCAGGAGATCAAAGAAATGGCGGAGGCTTTTGGCCTAGAGCCGATCCTGGTGCCGGATCCCGCGGGTTCCCTGGACGGACACTTGGGCACCGGCTTTAGGGCGACCCCAGACGGCGGCACCACCCTTGAGCAATTGCGCCAGCTCGGGCGATCCGGCCTCACCATAGCTGTCGGCGAGAGCATGCGCCCTGCCGCTCAGATCCTGGCCCAGCGCTTTGGCACCCCCTATCGGGTTTTCCCCCACCTGACCGGTCTCAAGGCTGTGGATCCCTTTTTGGCAACCTTGGCCGATCACAGCCAGCAGCCGGTGCCCTCTCGCTACCGCCGCCAGCGCAGCCAGGTTCAAGATGCCCTCCTGGATTGCCACTTTTTCTTCGGCAACCAGCGGATTGCCTTGGCCCTAGAAGCCGATCTGCTCTGGGGGTGGGTGGACTGGCTGCTGGATATGGGCTGTCAGATCCAGGCGGCCATCAGTCCCACACCGGATCCCCACTTGACCACCCTTCCCATTGAGGCAGTGCGGGTGGGAGATCTGGGGGATCTGGAGGAGCTAGCACCCGGGGCTGACCTGCTGGTGGGCAACTCCCACGTGGCGCGCCTGGGCAAGCGGCTGGGGATCCCGGTGCATCGGATGGGGATCCCCATCTTCGACCGGCTGGGGGCCAACCACCTCTGTCAGGTGGGCTATCGCGGCACCCTATCCCAACTGTTTGCCGTCGGCAACCTGCTGATGGAGCAGGAGGAAGCCCGTCACCCCAGCCCACCCCAGGTTTCTGGGCATGGATTCTAAGGGATCCAGAGCTTCGAGCTAGATCCCCCTAGCTCCCCTAAACCCTCAAGTTCACGGTTCTAAGGAGAACGCCTATGCAAGTGGCCTTTACAACCCGCGACGGCAAGCACGTCAATGCCCACTTTGGCTGGGCCAACCAGATCGACCTCTACGAAGTCACCCCCGAAGGCTACCGCTTCTGCAAGACCCTCACCTTTGGGGGCAACTTGGAGGCAGATGGCAACGAGGACAAGCTGGTGCCCAAGCTGCAGGCTTTGGCCGATGTCACCCTCATCTACGTGGCTGCCATTGGCAGCAGTGCCGCCGCCCGCCTGATCAACCGCCGCATCACCCCCATCAAAGTGCAGTCGGAAGAAGAATCCATCGAGAGCTTGTTGCAGCGCCTGGTAACCACCCTGCACAATCCTCCCCCCTGGCTGCGCAAAGTGCTCTTGGCCGAGCGCGTCAGCAGACCGGAGTCCTCAACTCCAGTTGTGGAGGCTCAGCCATGACCGTCACCCCTCTCTCTCCCTCGACCAGCCCCATCTTGCAAGAGATCGTTCGCCAGATGCGGGCGGCGGATCCCTACGGCACCTACCGCGCCTGGAGTGATGAGTTGCTGCTCAAGCCCTTTGTCGTCACCAAAGCCCAGAAGCGCCAAATATCCCTGGAAGGGGAGGTGGATCCGGCAGTGCGGAGCCGCATCCTCATCTACTACCGCGCCATTGCCGCCCTGATCGAAAAGGAGACGGGCCTCCTGGCTCAGGTGGTGCTGGATCTCAACAGTGAAGGTTTTGGTTGGGTGCTGGTCTTCTCGGGGCGGCTGTTGTTGGTGGTCAACACCCTGCGAGACGCCCATCGCTTCGGTTTCGAGTCTCTCGAACAGCTCACTGAAAAAGCTACTGCCCTTATCGACAAAGGGATCCAACTGGCCCGAACCTACCCCGAGGTGGGCCGGCTGTAGCCGCCTGCCTCCCCTTTTGTCTGTGCAGCAATTTCTTTAGCCATCAGGAGTGCCTTGCCCATGTTGAATGAGAGGGATGTTGAAAATGTTGTGAACGACCTGGCTTTCGAGCCCTTCGAACACCTCTCTGCCGACCAGCTCCGCAGCGAGATCAAGCGCCTAAACAGCAAAGCAGGCCAACTGAAAATGGATCTGCACGATCTGGCCGAGGGGCTACCCGACGGGTTCGAGCGACTCCCCGACTTGGCAGCCCGCACTTACGCCCTATTTGCCCGGCTGCGCGCCCTCAGACAACGCTTGAAAACCCTGGAGACCTGCCGATGAGTTGGAACCGCAACCGCCGTTGGAAAGACTTCCAAGCCCTAGTCAATGCCGAGGATTATTTCGCTTTTTTCGAGCTCCCCTACGATCCGCGGGTGGTCAATGTAAATCGCTTGCATATCTTACGCAAATTTGCTCAGTATCTGGCTCCTCTGGAGCACTTCCAGGGCAGCGAAGAAGAATGGCTGGAGCAAGCCCGGCAAGCGCTGGAAAAAGCGTACCAAACCTTTCTCACCTCTACTCCGCAGCAGGAGAAGCTATTCCGAGTCTTTCAAGACTACGGTTGTCCAGATGCTGTCGGCGGCTGTGCCGGCTGCAGCTCTTTGGGAGAGCGGGGCGAATGCAGCCCTGGGATCCCTGCCTAAGATCTCTTGTTTACCCCTCGTCAGCTCTCTGGAGACTCCATCATGGCTACCTACACAGTTCACTTGGTTAACCTAAAACGACAGCTTGATACCTATATCTCAGTAGATGAAGATTCGACCATCCTAGAAGCGGCTGAGGATCAAGATGTGGACTTGCCCTCTTCCTGCCGCTCCGGTAGTTGTTCCTCTTGCGTGGCCAAAGTGGTAGAGGGAGAAGTCGATCAATCGGAGCAAACCTTTCTGGATGAGGAACAAATAGCCAAGGGATTTGTGCTGCTCTGTGTGGCCAGACCTCGCTCCAGTTGTACAATTCGTACCCACCAGGAAGCTTACTTGGTTTGATAGACCGCCGCTCTCCAGCTGCTTGCCGCTAGGCTTAAGCAGCCTTTTTTCTATTTTTTTCTAGAATTAGGGATCCCTATATGTTGGCACCGCCCACCGTCCCTAAGATCTCAATAACCATATCTCCTCTCCAACTCATGAAGGTTGGAGAAGAAGGTCGCATCTACCAACTGCGCGGATCCGAAGCTGCTTGCGCCCAATTGCAGCAAATGGGTCTCACTCCAGGTACCTATCTCCAGGTTATCCAACGTCACCCTGAGTGGATCCTACTCCTACCCAGTGGCCAACTTTCCCTTCCTGCTCATTTAGCTAAACCCATCTGGGTTTACATGGATCCCCGTTGCGCCTTGATGTCTACCCAAGAACCGAATAAGAAAACAATCTTAAATTTGCCAAGAGCCTTCTAAAATGTAGTCTATTTACCCAATTTTTAACCTGTAATGAGGGACACTCAAAGTAAGGGAAGCTCATCTCTTCATAACCTATCTTGATTTGGGAGCAAAGCCATGAACACCTGTTTGTTGCACCTGGGCTCCATCCTTAAAGCTGCTGAAGAGCTTAGCCTTGTGGAAAAGCCTTTCCCCAAGTTGCAACACATCCAACTCTGCACAGGGCTCAGCCCAGAGGAAATCGTGCGGGCGCTGGAGCTAGAACCCAATCCCTTGGGTTGGCATCTGGAGCCAAGCCACAACCTGGCCGATGAATCGGCGTATTGGGTGGGCGGACGACCTTGTGTCGGCTTGGTTATTGAGCGTTTCGCCTGACACTTGTTGCAGTTCGGATCCCCAAAAGGCTCTCAAGGGGGAGGAGTAGCCTGCAAAGCCATCTCAAAAGTTCACTGTAAACATTAGAAGTTAAGAGAAAACAAAGCTTTCCAGAAGGTTCACCCTAGACCAAATCTCCCTGGCCTGCCGGGGATCTTTTGAGGTATCGTTCAATCCAGTTCACGAATTGAGCTTAGGAAACAGACCTTAAACTAAGGTCTCTCGCCGGGCTGCCACGGCTTTGCGAGGAAGGTCTCCATGGCCGGGTTTAGGGTTGCGCAGATGCGATAGCAGGTGTGAACGAGGGAGAGCTACAGGGAAACGTTATGGAGTTTGAGGGCTATGGCTTATCAAATCTCAGGGGATTGTATCGGTTGCAACGCTTGCGTAGATAGCTGTCCTACGAAAGCTATTGTTGTTCAGGATGGGGAATACTGGATTAATCCTCTGTTGTGCAATGACTGCGAAGGTTTCTTCCCAGAACCTCAGTGCGTTAGCCTGTGTCCCGGTTCTGCCCCGCAGCCTTATGAAGCCATGAAGGGGCGCAACCGCACGGTCACGGCCCGCATTCGCAGCAGTCCACCTCTATTTTTGAACGGCCATAGCCAGGCTTTTGCTTCGTCAATTGTGGTCTGGGAAGCTTGCAATTTCCTATCTCAATTTCAATCTCTCAATCTGCAAAAGCAGGGAGATAACCAGGTTTGCTATCAGAAATCTGTTGGCCACAACCAGGGATCTCTGACCCTAACTCTATGTTTGGACGGGATCCCACAAAGTGCTCCGATCGATGTGCGAACTGCCTGTTTGCATCTTATTTTTGCTGCCTATGCCGCCGGGTTGGATAGCCCCTGGAAGGAATCCTTTGTTTTCACCGACTCACAATTGGAGTCCTATTTGGGCTGGGATAAACGTAAAGATCTGAGCAAGATGACCCGTCTCCACCTGTTCATGACCTGGATAGAGCAGCTCTGTCGGATTCAAGTCTCCATCGATTGGCCGGATCAGGGGCGGGTGAAGGGGTTTTCGGTACCGGCTGGCCCTCTGTGGAGGCTGCTCAAGATGCATCGCCACTTTCAAAAAGATGAGCAGGGCTGCAACCATCTGGTGGGCCTGACTTGGGCGATTCAGCCCGGCGAATGGACACGGTACTTTCTCAATCGACAAGGGTGCCGCCAGGGGCAAGCCTTTTATCAGTACAGCAGCCTGCCCCTATCCCTGCTGCAGGCCGTGATGAGCCATTGGCAACACCATGAAGGAGCCATGCGCCTGCTGCTGTGGCTGTTGTTCAAAGTGAGGATGGGGCGGCAACAGCGTCTGACGGTGCCCACCCTGATGCGAGTGGCCTACGGGGAAGAGCGACTGCAGGAAGCTTATCTCAATCTCCAAGAACGCAAACGGCTGGTGCGCACCTTTGAAAGCGATCTGGAGGTTCTCAACCACTACGGCCTCAAGCCGGAGTTCGATCCCCTCACCTATCCTTCTTCCATTCAACCCCTGTGGGCTCGCCTGGAAGCTGTGCCCGAGGATGCGGACGAGGCATTGAACTTTTGGATTGAAGATGCCAACAACGGTGGCTTGCTGACGGCTGCCGGGCCGCGGGGCAAGTGGGGACTCTTGATGCAGGCTCGCATTCAACGATTTCATCTGCCCTCCGACTGGCATCGTCAAGCAGTTCAAGAAGCCAGATCCCCAACCCGAGAATCGGGATCTCGGCGGCAGCGTAGGGCAAAGTCTGCGCCTGTTGCAACAGACTCGGATCTCCCTGGCCCTCCCGAAAACCCAAAAGACTTCCCCTCAAGCAAAGCTTTGCGTGGAGCGGATATCTCGGCGGCACGCCAGCAAAAGGGAATCAGCCAGCGGGAATTGGCCCAGAGGCTGGGGCGCAGCCAGAGCTGGGTGCGGGATGTAGAGAATGGGCGGCTTCAGATCAGCCTAAACGATCGCCAGCGCCTTATCAAAGCCCTGTATTTGGATCCCAGGCAACAGCAAGTCTAGGCCAGTCACTCAATTTGCTAATCCACCACTAATCCACGGCGATGACCACATCTGAGGCTTTAATGGCAGCATACGCTTCTTTTCCAACTGCTATACCCAACCGTTCGGCAGAGTGCTTAGAAATAATGGCTGTTATTTCTATGCCTGGTGCAACTTCCAGAACAATTTCGGCATTGACCATGCCCACCTGGAAGCTTTTTACAGTTCCTTTAAACAAGTTGCGAGTGCTGATTTGCATGATTTCTCCTTTGTTGAACACTTAAAGCAACAGGGGTGTTGACCAAACTGAACAAGAAGGGATCTCGGCAGATGGCCATTCAACATTGGTTTCAATACTATCAGATGCTTATCGTTGCCTCTGGGGAGGAAGGGCTGCCAATAGTCTAGATTATGTATCTTAAGGATACAAACTGCAACCTCTAATGGTCAAAGTACCGAGCGATTGGTGGATTTTCCTGTTCTGAAAGTCGTCACGGGTCAAAGAAGAATGGCTATGAAACGAAGAACTGCAATGTTATTCCTGGGGATCCTGGCCGCTCTGGCTTTGAGGTGGGGGTCGGCTCCCGGCTTGGCGCAATCTCAGCCCATTTTGGTGGGGGCTGCGGTGAGCTTGCAACCGGCTTTAACGGAAATCGACCGGTTGTTCACCGCCCGCTATCCCGACATCAAGGTTGAGTACAACTTCGCCAATTCCGGCTTTCTCCAGCAACAGGTGGAGCAGGGGGCGCCTCTGGACGTGGTATTTTTCGCAGCCGCCTCTTTTATGGACGCCCTTGCCAAGCAAAACCTGCTGGTGGAGGGATCCCGGCGAGATCTTCTCAGCAACCGCATGGCTTTAATTGTGCCTGCCAATGCCAGAACCAAGGTTCAGGATTTTGCCGACTTGGTGGCGGAAGAGATCCGGGTTCTGTCCATTGGGGATCTGCAGGCCATGCCCGCCGGACGCTATGCCCAGGAAATTCTCACCGAGGCGGGGGTGTTTGAGACGCTGCGGCCCAAGATGGTGTTTGCCAGCACGGTGCGGGAAATTTTGACGGCGGTGGAGCAGGGCAATGCTGACGCTGGGATCCTGTTTACCTCGGATGCTCAGCTTTCGGATCGGGTGCGGGTGGTGGCTACGGCGGATCCCATTACGCCAATTATCTACCCGGTGGCATTGGTGCGCGATACTCCCGCCGGACGGTCTTACTTGGAGTTTTTGACCTCAGGGGAAGCGGCAGAGGTGTTTGTGAAGTACGGCTTTATCCGCCTGTGAGGGATCCCTCTGCAATGGCGCGGATGAGTTACTCCAAATGAGCGACTACGACCTATCCCCGCTTTGGATCTCCCTACGGATTGCCGGCTTGGCCACGGGCATCACCTTTGGGGTGGGGACGCTGGCGGCTTACGGGATGTTGCACTACCGAGGTCGCTGGCGCTCTCTCATCGAGGCCCTCTTGTTGGCGCCGCTGGTGTTGCCGCCCACCATGGTGGGGTTCCTATTGTTGCTGCTGTTTGGCCGGCGAACCCTTCTGGGACAACTTTTGGCCTCGCTGAACTTGTCGGTCATCTTCACCTGGTATGCCGGGGTGATCACGGCAGCGGTGGTGGCCCTGCCCCTGATGTACCGCACGGCCCTGGGAGCTTTCCAGCAGATTGACCCGACGCTGGTGGCGGCAGCCCGCACGCTGGGGGCAAGTAGGGCCAAGATTTTTACGCGGGTGCTGATCCCACTGGCCTTGCCGGGGATCCTAGCGGGGGTTACCCTCAGTTTTGCTCGCGCTCTGGGGGAGTTTGGCGCCACCTTGATGCTGGCAGGCAACATCCCAGGCCGCACGCAAACCCTGTCCATGGCCATCTTCTTTGCCGTTCAGGCGGGGGATATGCGGGGGGCGGCCATCAGCTCGGCCCTGGTCTTGGGGTTGTCCTTGGGGGTGATGACGGCAGTTAACCTTTGGTTTCAGCGACGGCCCTGGCAGCGACCTCCCTCTCGTCCTCTACAGGTTCTCACCAGAAGGGATCCGGATTTCTCAACTCCGGCCCCTCGCCTCTGGGTAGACATTGACAAGAAGCTGCCCCAATTTGAGCTGCAGGCGCAACTGAGCTGCGACGGGCGGCCATTAGGACTGCTGGGGGCCTCTGGATCCGGCAAAAGCCTACTTTTGCGCTGCATTGCCGGGATCGAAACCCCGGATGGTGGGCGCATTTTGCTCAACGAGCGGGCGTTGTTTGACGCCGAACAGGGGATCCGGCTGCCTCCGGCTCAGCGGCGGGTGGGGGTGATCTTCCAAAACTACGCTCTGTTTCCCCATCTCACCGTCGCCCAGAACATCGCTTTTGGGATCCCTGCGGGCTTGAGCGAAGCGGAAAAACAAGAGCGGATCCAGGCCCAGCTGCGGTTGGTCAAGCTGAAGGGCTGGGAAAACCGCTATCCCACGGAGCTCTCCGGAGGACAGCAGCAGCGGGTGGCCCTGGCGCGAGCCTTGGCTTCTGAGCCGGAGATCTTGCTGCTGGATGAGCCTTTTTCTGCTTTGGATGCCCACCTGCGCAGCCAACTGGAGCAGGAGATGGGGGAGATCCTAGCCGACTACAAGGGAGTCACGCTTTTGGTAACCCACAACATTGAGGAAGCCTTCCGCCTCTGCGGGGATCTGGCTGTAATGGAGCAGGGGCGAATCATTGCCCAGGGGGACAAGCGTCAGCTATTTGAGGCTCCCCCCTGCCTTAGTGTGGCGCAACTGACGGGTTGCAAAAACATCTCGCGGGCCAAGCTCCTGGGCCCTCAACGGGTGCTGGCCTTGGATTGGGGCTGTGAGCTGCAGGTACAGGGATCCCCAGCGGGAGAATACATCGCCATCCGCGCCCACCACCTCACCTTCAGGCCCGACGGGAAGCTGCCCAACACGTTTCCGGCTTGGCTGGTGAAGTGGAGCGAGACCCCCCACCGGCTGACCCTCTTCTTTAAGCTGGGCAGCCCTCCTGCCCACAGCCAGGACTACCACCTGCAAGCCGAGGTGTGGCGGGAGCGCTGGCGCGAGGTGGAGACTTGGGGATCCCCCTGGTGGCTACAGTTGGATCCCCGGCATCTGAGGGTGTTTTGAGTCTGGGCTTAACACCCGTCAAGTGGGTTCTTCGCCCAGGCAATAGCCCCGCGGGGTAATCAGCCGGTCTCCATGGCGAAAGGTCTGGGAGTTGCCGATAAAGACCAGGGTGAGCATGTCCACCTCCTCTGGATCCAGCTCCCCTAGGGTGGTAAGGCGGAGAGTTTCGCCAGGGCGGTAGAGGTTGCGGGCCAAAGCCACAGGGGTATGGGCGGGCCGGGCCTGCAAAAAGATCTGCAGAGCCTTGAGGAAGGGATCCACACGCTGCCGGGAGCGGGGGTTGTAAAGGGCCACCACAAAATCGGCAGCTGCAGCCGCCTGCAGGCGTTTTGCAATCACTGGCCAGGGGGTAAGCAGATCCGAGAGGGAAATGGCGCAGAAGTCGTGCATCAGCGGAGCCCCCAGCCGGGCAGCAGCCGCCTGGAAGGCAGAGATCCCCGGCAGCACCTCCAGAGAAGGGCGGATCCCATCCCAGCCAGAGCGGGCCAAGCACTCCAACACTAGCCCCGCCATGCCGTAAATGCCCGCATCCCCCGAAGAAATCACCGCCACCTTCAGCCCCTGCTGCGCCCAAGCAATCGCCCGTTCGGCTCGCTGCAGCTCTTGGGTAATGGGAGAGGCCTCCCGGATTTGGCCGGGGTGCAAAAGGGGATCCACCAGATCCAGATAAAGCTGGTAGCCAACAACCACATCGGCCTGAGTTAAAGCCATACGGGCAGCCAAAGTCAATTGACCCAGATCCCCAGGACCAGTGCCGATGAGCCAGAGGTGGCCGCTGCGAGGGGAATACTCCTGCGCCGCGTGGGCAATGGCCAGGGTACAGGCCCCTTCGGTTTTCGAGGTGAAGACCTGCTTGGGGCAGAGAAGAGTTGCCTTCCCCTCCGCAACGCAAGAGGGCCTCTCAAAAGCTCGGTCACCTCTTCCCCAGATCTGAGCCGCCAAAAGAGCAGCCGCCTCGGCTACGGAGGGAGTGCCCACCGCCTGCCGCACCGCCTCCGAAGGGTGGGGCACTGGGATCCCGGCCAAAGCCTCTGCCGAGAAAAACTCAATGGGCCAGCCATAGGCTTGGGCCAGCTCCAGAAGACCTGGCTCGTTTTGCTTCAGCTCCAAGGTGGCCAAGCCGGCAATGGCCTCAAAAGCCAGCCCCTGGGCCTGCAACAGGCGGCGCAGGGATCCCTCTAGCCAAGCGCGGGTGGTGCCCCGCTCGCAGCCCACCCCCACCCAGAGCACCCGCGGATGCCAGTGCACGGTTGGGATCCCCGTGGGAGGGGAGAGGTATTCCCCAATCCAGATCTGGGCAACGGGATGGGGAGGAGAGGAGGCCACTAGGGGATGATCTGCCGGCCAAGCTTGTCGCCAAAGCCGCGTGCCGCAGGTCTGGTGAACGGCCACCGGCTCTCCCCGCGTCAAGGCGGCTGCCACCCCGTTCCAATCTCCAGCGCCCCGCCGCCAGCCGTAGGGATCCCCCAGCAAATCCAAAGGCGGGATCCCCAGCCCCTCGGAAGCAGAGGTGAGAACCGGCTGGGCTCCCAAGGTAGCGGCCACCTGCCGCGCCAGGGCATCGGCCCCCCCCACATGTCCCCCGCACAGGCTAATAGCCCAGCGACCGGCTTCGTCCACCACCACCACCGCTGGATCCCGCTGCTTGTCCTGCAGGAGAGGGGCAATGAGCCGCACCACCGACCCTGCGGCCAAGATGAAGAGACAGCCCTGCACCTGGGGCCAAGTTTGGGCAACGGCTTCTGCTAGGGAGCCTGGCGCTGTGGGATCCTTGGGATCCCCGTAGGCTTGCCAGGGGGAGGGCAGCCCCTGCGGTTCAGCTTTGCTCCAGCAGATGACCTCCTTGCCTAGGAGGGGGATCAGGGAGTCGGCCAACCAGCGGGCGCGCGGGCTGGGGGCAAACAGAGCAAGCTTCATCGAGCGTGGGCCAAGGCCAGGATTCTCCCCGGATCCTATACTGGACATAGAGCCACCCGCGAAGGGACAAGTGCCGATGGTCATCCCACCTGGACTGATGCTGCCCCTAATCCCCCTGGAGGTTTTGCTCTCCACGAAGGGGCTGATGTTTTTGCTGCTATCGGCCTATGGGGGGGCCATGTGGACATTCTTAAGCGGCGCTCCCCGCGTCCACACCATCATCGTGCCGGACTTGGAGCAGGCCAGAGGGTTTTACGAGAAGGTGTTGAAACTGCCGGAAGCGGAGCTGCCCCTGCAGTACTACTACGGCTACGAGCAAAGCATGGTCGGCTACAGCCTAGGATCCGCTTACTTTCCAGGGGATATTGGCCTCAGTCCCCGCTTCGATGCCAAAGCCCGTCCCACCTCTGGGCCCACCCAATTGGATACCCCCGGACTTTGGTACCAACTCTCCGACAATGTGCAATTGCACGTGATCCCTGGCTCTACAGATCCCTATGCGGGGTCCGGTTCTTACGGCAACGCCTCTAGGCCTAGCTCCTCATCTGCTTCTGCTTACGGGACTGTACCGGCAGCGGGCCGCAGCAGCGGCGTTCGCTATCGCCATGTCAGCTACGAGCGGGAATCCCTCAAGGCCCTCCTGAAGCGAATCAACAAGCAAGGGATCCGCAACAGCATTCGCTCCGAGAAACCCTTTGTCTTTTGGGTGCGGGATCACCAGGGTCAGATTATCGAATTTGCCGAACTGAAAGGCTGACGGGATCCCCTAAGATTGTTAAAGGAAAGCCAAAAGTCGGCGGCGGGGGGATGCCAACGATGAAACGGGTGCTGCTGCTGGTGCTGTGTTTGCTGTGGCTCGGGGTGTGGGGCGGCCAGTCGGCCGTGGCTCTGTCGCGGGCCAAAGACAATCCGGTGGTGAGCGTGCAATCCCCAGCCAAGGACTTCATCACCACCGAGTCGGGATTGCAGTACTACGATATTGCTCAAGGCAGTGGGCCTTCGCCTCAGCCGGGGCAAACGGTGGTGGTCAACTACGTGGGCAAGCTACAGGATGGCACCATCTTCGATAGCTCCTACAAGCGCAATCAGCCTTTTGTCTTCACCTACGGAGTAGGGCAGGTGATCCGTGGCTGGGAGGAAGGGCTGGCCACCATGCGGGTGGGGGGCAAGCGCTACTTGCGCATTCCGCCGGAGTTGGCCTATGGCAGCCGCGGGGCAGGCGGGGTGATCCCCCCCAATGCCACCTTGGATTTTGAAGTGGAGCTCCTGGCCATCCAGTAGATTCAGATCTTGCAGAGACCGAATATCCAAGCGGCATTGGGCTTGTGCAGGAACTCCCTTCCCCGGAACTGTCTTCTTCTTGGCGGCCCAGTTCTCTGGCAGCAGATCCTGCCCTAGAAAAAGCTCGCCTGCGCCAGCACTTTCGCCAGCTACGGCAGAGGTTGGACAGATCCCTTATCAGCCAGAAGATCGTGGCTCATTTGGCCTCTTGCCCCCAACTTTTGGCCGCCAAAACCATCCTGGCCTATGTGGCCTTCGGCTCCGAGGTGGACTTGGGATCCCTGTTTGCCCTTTTTCCAGAGAAGCAGTGGGGGATCCCCCGTTGTCTGCCGCAGCGGCAAATGCAGTGGCACCGCTACCAGCCGGCTGAGCTTGTCCCCAACTGCTGGGGCTTGCTGGAGCCTTCTCCCGGCAGCACAGTTATCGACCCTGGCAAGGCGGATTTGATCCTGGTGCCTGCCCTGGCCTGCGATCGGTGGGGAAGGCGTTTGGGCTATGGCGGCGGCTATTACGACCGCTTTTTGGCCTCTCTGCCGGATCCCAGTGTGCCCAAGTGGGGCATCCTCCCCCAAGCCTGCTTGCTGGAGCAGCCCCTGCCTCAGGATCCTTGGGATCAGCGCCTGGATGGGATCCAAACCGAGGAAAGGTTCTACGAGACGGGGATCCCCTAGACTAAAGAGGGTGGGCCTTGGAGGAAAAACGATGAGCCAAGTTTGGAAGCCGGCGCAGTGGCTAACCCAAAAGCTGCGTCTTGTCTGCATGAGCTTTGGCTGTGTGGCATTGGCGGTGCTCTTGATGGGCTTTGGGGCGATCCCCCTGCAACTGAAGGATCTCCACGTCACCCCCTGTCCCGATACCCCCGAATACACCAACCTGGTGACCAGCAACGGCAACCCCATACCGGCCAGGTGCCTGTTCGTCGAAGGCACAGTGGTCAACCGCTCCAAAAATACCCTGCTGAACGCGGATGTCTTCGGTCGGCTTTACGATGCCAACGGCAACGAGGTTCTGCCGGAGCGTACCCGCCTGGGGGCCATTGCAGAAGTTCCTCCCGGCGAGAGCCCCTTTTCAATTCGCATCTCGGTGCCCATAACCAGCCCCCTGCCCCTCACCCTGGAGCAATTCAAGGCCAGCGGCTTCAGCGGTACCGTGCGTCGTTAACGTCTAAAGCTGGCGGGTGAACTCCACCTGGGTGGGGCGCTCAAGCAAATGGAGCTGGGCAACCACAGGCGGCGTTTGGGCGATCAGCCGGCCCCGGCGGAAGACATACAGGCAAGCTGGTTTCAGGCGAATGGCTTCGACGGCATCGGCGGCCTGGAGCACCACCAGATCGGCGTAGCAGCCGGGTTCCAGGCCGTAGCCTTCCAACCCCAGAATGCGGGCCGGATTCTCCGTAACCGCCAAGAAACACTGGCGCATCTGCTCATAGCCTGTCAGTTGGGCGGCGTGGATGGCCATGTGGGCTACCTCCAGCATGTTGCCGCTGCCCAAAGGGTACCAGGGATCCATCACGCAATCCTGGCCAAAGGCTACCGTCAAGCCTGCGTCCATCAGCTCGGGCACCCGGGTCAGCCCCCGTCGCTTGGGGTAGGTGTCGTGGCGACCTTGGATGACCATATTGACCAGCGGGTTGGCGATCACCCCCAGCTCTGCCTCGGCCATCAGGGGGATCAGTTTGCTGACGTAGTAGTTGTCCATCGAGTGCATGGAAGTTAGATGGGATCCGGCTACCCGCCCCTGCAAGCCCAGCCGCAGCGTTTCGTAGGCCAAGGTTTCCACATGGCGCGAAAGCGGATCGTCCGTCTCGTCGCAGTGCAGATCCACCCGCAGACCCCGCGCTGCTGCAATTTCACATAGGGCCCGCACCGAAGCTGCTCCCTCGGCCATCGTCCGCTCGAAGTGGGGGATCCCGCCCACCACCTCCACCCCCAAATCCAGAGCCTTCTCCAGAAGCTGCACCGCCCCTGGCGAGCGATAGTAGCCATCCTGAGGAAAGGCCACCAGTTGCAAATCCAAGTAGGGAGCCACTTTTTGCTTGACTTCCAGCAGCGCCCGCACCGCCAACAGGTTGGGATCGCACACATCCACATGAGTGCGGATGGCCAGGATCCCACGCGCCACCGCCCAGTCGCAATAGGTCAAGGCCCGCTCCATCACCGCCTCGGGGGTCAACAGCGGCTTCAACTCCCCCCAGAGGGCGATCCCTTCTAGCAAGGTGCCCGACTGGTTGACGCGCGGGATCCCATAGGTGAGGGTGGCATCCATGTGAAAGTGGGCATCCACGAAGGGGGGCGACACCAAGCGGTTGCCGACATCAATTTCTTGGGGGGCAGTGGCTTGTAAGTTGCTTTCCAGAGCCACAATGCGATCCCCCTGGATACCGATATCGATTCCCTTGCGGCCATCCGGCAAATTGGCCCGGCGCAAAATGAGATCCATATGTTGTGGCTATTTGTTTGAACTTAGGGTGGAAAGAAGCAACTACAGTTGACTGAATGATAGGCCAAATCAGATAAAGATGTCTTAAATTACCTCAAAGCCCGAATTTAGGAAACCAGTTGATTGGGTTATTGCTCACTTTATAAAAGAGGGCTGTAGTCCCCAACATCATCCGGTTGTGCAAGATATCAACCAAGTAGTCAGAGGGATAATCTATCGAGAGCTGATTTGAGAGGACTTGGCCCTTACATCCATTCCAACCGTCAGCGAAACTTCGTTGTCCATTACAAACAAGCTCCTTCTCAAAAAATTGTATTTCAGGATGCATATTTTCAGGGATCTCCCCCTTAGGATAAGCCGAGCAGTAACCCGATCTCGAAGTAACCTCAACAGAAGCGACTATGGCACGTTTAGAACTCTCCCGGCGGGACTTCTGCCTGCGTTCTGGGGCTTTTGTGGCTGGCCTGATGGGGAGCCGCTGGTTGGTTCGCGATGCCGCGGTGGCTCAAGGAACCAAGCTGAAGGTGGCCGGGGTTTATACGGTTCCCATTGAGCAGCAGTGGGTGAGCCGGATCCATAAAGCCTTGATGACCGCCCAGGAGCGGGGGGATATTGACTATACCTGGTCGGAGTCAGTTTCCAACACCGACTACCCACGGGTGCTGCGTCAGTATGCCGAGAGCGGCGTCCAACTGCTGGTGGGTGAGGTCTTTGGGGTGGAGCGGGAAGCGCGGGAAGTAGCCAAAGACTATCCCAAGGTCAGCTTCTTGATGGGATCCAGCCTCAAGCCGGATCCTGCCCTGAGCAATTTTGCCGTGTTTGACAACTACATCCACGAGCCTTCCTATCTGACGGGAATGGTGGCCGGGGGGCTGACCCGCTCCAAAATCATCGGCATGGTGGGGGGCTATCCCATTCCAGAAGTGAACCGCCTCATGAATGCTTTTATGGCAGGGGCGAGGGAACTGCAGCCGGAGGTGAAGTTTTTGGTCACCTTTATCGGCAGTTGGTTTGATCCCCCCAAAGCCAAAGAGGCGGCTTTTGCCCAAATTGATGCCGGCGCAGATATCCTTTACGCGGAGCGGTTTGGGGTATCTGATGCCGCCAAAGAGAGGGGCGTTTTGGCCATCGGCAATGTGATCGATACCCAGCCGGACTACCCGGAAACGGTGGTGGTCAGTGCCCTGTGGCACATGGAACCCACCATCGACAGAGCCATTGCCGCGGTGAAGGCCGGAGAATTTAAGGCAGAGGACTACGGGATCTACAGCATGATGAAATATGGGGGATCCAGCCTCTCCGACTGGGGAACCTTCGCCGACAAGGTTCCGGCTGAACTGAAAGCTAAGGTGATGCAGAGGCAGGCAGAGATTCTGGCAGGGTCTTTTGTTGTAGCCATCGATGATAGCGAACCCAAGTCCACCCTCTGAAGCGCCTTTGGCCTTGAAGGTGGTGGGCATTACTAAGCGCTTTGGTGCTCTGCTGGCCAACGACCAGATTGATCTTGAGCTGCGGGCCGGGGAGATTCTGGCCATCTTGGGGGAAAATGGGGCGGGCAAAACGACACTGATGAACATCCTGTTTGGGCACTATGTTCCCGATCAGGGTCAGGTGTGGGTGTTTGGTCGGCCCCTCAAGCTGGGATCCCCGGCGGCTGCCCTGGCGGCAGGGATAGGCATGGTGCATCAGCATGTGGTCTTGGCCGATAATCTGTCGGTGCTGGACAACATTCTTCTGGGCACTCAGCCCCTGTGGCACCTGTGGTCTCGGCGGCGAGAGGGACGGCGGCGCATCCAAAAGCTGGCCGAGGAATTGGGGTTGGCCGTGGATCCCGATGCCCTGGTGGGATCCCTGACCTTAGGGGAGCGGCAGCGGGTGGAGATCCTCAAGGTGCTGTATCGAGGGGCGCGGATCCTGATTTTGGATGAGCCTACGGCGGTGTTGACCCCACCGGAAATTGAGCCGTTTTTTCACACCCTACGGCAGATGGCCGGTCGCGGGCTGGGGATCCTGCTGATTTCCCACAAGCTCCAGGAGGTGATGCGCATCAGTGACCGGGTGATGGTGCTGCGCTCAGGGCGGGTGGTGATGGCGGGCAAGACGGCTGAGATCCATCCCACAACTCTGGCGGAAGCGATGGTGGGGCAGCGGTTGGCGGCGGTGGTCAAAGCGCCCTTGTCTGTTGGGGAGACGATCCTGGAGCTGCAGCAGGTCTCCTGTCGGGCAGGGCAGCAGCATCTGGAGCAGGTTTCTCTGACGGTGCGGCGTCACGAAATCGTGGGTATTGCCGGGGTGGCGGGCAATGGGCAGGCCGTTCTGGCAGATCTGGTCTGTGGGGTGATCCGGCCCCACCAAGGTCATCTCCATCTGCATGGCCGAGTCCTGCGGCTGATCTCTCCTGCTGAGATGGTGCGGCAAGGCATGGCCCGGATCCCAGAAGACCGCCACAAAACTGGGCTGATTGGTTCCCTTAGCCTGTGGGAGAATTGGGTGATCGAGCGCTATCGGGATCCCGAATTCTCGCGGTGGGGGATCCTGCGTCACCGCCAAATCTATCAGCAGGCCCACACCTGGCTACAGACCTACGACGTGCGGGGACTCCAGAGTGGGGATCCGCGGCAGGCGCTCCAGATGCCAGTGCAACTGCTGTCCGGCGGAAATATGCAAAAAGTGATCCTCTCGCGGGAGCTGTGTCGGGATCCCCAGGTGATTGTGGCTCACCAACCGACGCGGGGACTGGATCTGGGGGCTGTGGCCTATGTGCATGCCCAACTTCTGGCAGCAGCCCGGGCTGGAGCCGGGATCCTGCTCATTTCCGAAGACCTGGATGAATTGCTGAGTTTAGCGGATCGAGTGGCGGTGCTCTATCGCGGTCGGCTTTCCTCGGCAGTCCCGACCCAAACCACAACGGTGACCGCCTTGGGGTTGCGTATGGCCGGGCAGGAGGTGGCTGATGCGTGTTGAACCCCGTTCCACGGTGCCCCTTTGGCTGATCCTGAGCGCGCCGATGGCAGCCATTGTCCTGGCTTTCCTCTCCTGCAGCCTGCTGATCCTGTGGACGGGATCCCCAGTTTTGGCAGCCTATGGAGCTTTGCTGCGGGGAGCGGTGGGATCCCCCTTTGCCCTGAGCGAAACTTTGACGCGGGCCATTCCCCTGATCCTGACGGGATTGGCGGTGGCGGTGTGTTTTCGGGCCAAGTTGTGGAACATCGGTGCAGAAGGCCAGTTTTATGGTGGGGCTCTGGCTGCCAGCCTCTTGGGCACCGCTGGGCTTTCGCTGCCGCGCCCGTGGTTGGTGCTGGTGCTGCTGCTGGCGGGCTGGATTGCCGGAGGGCTGTTGCTGTGGATCCCGGCCTGGCTCAAGACTCAGTTCCAGGTGGACGAAGTGGTGACCACCTTGCTGCTCAATTTTGTCATTCTTCTTGGGATCAGCTATCTCCTGGAAGGCCCCCTCAAAGATCCTCTGGCTCTGGGTTGGCCCCAAGGTCGTGCCCTTGTGGATGCTGCCCTACTGCCGCGGCTGATCCCCCGCAGTCGTCTCCACGCCGGTTTGATCATTGCCCTGCTCGCTGCCCTGGGGGTGTGGGCCATAGAGCGGTTCACCGTTTGGGGCCTAGAAATGCGAGCCGTAGGCGCGAACCCGGAAGCGGCCAGGTTTCTCGGCATCCCAGTCCAGGGAGTTATTTTGTATACCTCACTGCTGGGAGGGGGGCTGGCAGGCTTGGCGGGAGCTTGTGAACTTCTCGGGCTCAAGGGCTATCTCACCTTGGATTTATCCCCGGGCTTTGGCTACACCGGCATTGTTGTTGCCCTGTTGGCCCAACTGCATCCCTTGGGGGTGGTGGGGGCGGCGGTCTTCATTGCCGGAGTTTATGTAGGGGCGGATACCATGGGGCGTAGCTTGGGCGTTCCCACCTATCTTGCCGATGTCATTGTTGCTGCTGCCCTGCTGTGGATGTTGGTCTGCATGGGATTGGCCCGTTATCGTCTGCGCTGGGACTGAGCACCCGTGTCTGCACTCCTGAGTCTAATCAGCTTAATCAGCACCACCAGCTTTTGGGTGGCCACCCTGCGCATTGCCACTCCCTTGCTCTTTGGCACTTTGGGCGAAGTCCTCTGTGAGCGGGCCGGCGTTCTCAATTTGGGCATCGAAGGGATCATGACCCTGGGGGCCATGACCGGTTGGCTGGTGGTCTATCAGGGATCCGGATTGTGGTGGGGCGTAGCCTTTGCTGCCGTCCTCGGTGCAGGTGTGGGCTTGATTCACAGCCTGTTGACCGTCCGCCTTGGGGTTTCCCAGCACGTCACCGGCATCGGCATCACCCTCTTGACCATTAATGCCGCCTATTTTGTCTATCGCATGGCCCTGCCCCAGGTCACCTCTCCTCCCAAAATCATCCCCTTCAGCCCTTGGCCGATCCCCGGTCTCTCCAGCCTGCCCTTTCTGGGAGAAACCCTGTTTACCCAGCCGCCCCTCACCTACCTCGGCCTTCTCCTGGTGCCCCTCATGGCCTACATCCTCTACCGAACTCCTCTGGGCCTCGCCGTGCGCATGGTTGGAGAAAATCCCCAGGCTGCCGCTTCCCAGGGGATCCCGGTCTATGCCGTTCGCACCGGGGCCGTGATGGTGGGCAGCGCTCTCATGGCCGTGGCCGGTGCTTTTTTAACCCTCTCTGCGTTCGATGCGTTTTTCTTCAATATCGTCAATGGGCGGGGGTGGATTTGCATTGCTCTGGTGGTTTTTGCCGCTTGGGATCCCTGGCGAGCCTTAGGAGGAGCGTTGCTGTTTGCCGGGTTTGATGCTTTGCAATTGCGCCTTCAGCAGCTTTGGGGTAGCCGGATCCCCTATCAGTTTTTCTTAATGTTGCCCTATCTGCTCAGTATTGTGGCGTTGATTTTGGTCTCTCGCCATGCCAAAGCGCCCCGCGCCCTTTTGATCCCCTTTCGCCCTGAAGAACGGATTTGACTACTGGACTTTCAAGAAGCCGAAAATTACTCCCATTGAGCCTTTGCCCTTGCCCCAGAAGCCTGTATGTCTTACGTCAAGACGATTGTCTGTTTCGCCAACTCCAGAAAAATGGCCGGTCGCTGTATTGCCGGCAAGGAATGGCAGAACGGAGAGCCAGGAGAATGGGTGCGTCCTGTCAGCAGCCGCCCGTCACATGAGGTCTCTGAACATGAGAGGTACTACGAGAGCGGTGGCGACCCAGAACTTCTTGATATTCTCTGTGTCTCTTGTGATACACCTCAGCCACTACCTCACCAGAGGGAGAACCACGTTATCAATCCAAAGCACCGCTGGAAAAAAGTTGGCCACCTGCCTTGGGAGGATATCAACAGTTGGCTAGACAACCCTGAGAATCTCTGGGGCACTGGCGAGAGCAGCTATGCTGGGTGGAACAACCGGTTAAGTGTCGGGCGAGAAAGCGGAGTTTCTCTTTACCTTGTACCGGTCGAGCATTTGCGTCTGTTGGTTGGTTACAAGGCACCAGGATACCCGAATTCTAAGCGTAGAGTACGCGGCGAGTTTGTATACAAGGGAGTAAAATACTGCATGGATGTTACCGATCCTGTGATTGAACGGGATTTCCTAATGGGCGAAGACGGTCAATATGACATCCCCGATCCGGTGCTGTGTGTTAGCCTTAGCGATCCCTACTTGGGCTATTACTACAAGCTGATAGCGGCTGTTCTCTACTCAGGTCGACTCATATGAAATCAGAGATCTACACGATTGGTCACTCAAACCACGAGATTGATTTTTTCATAGACTTACTGCGCCAGTACAACATCACCGGTATTGGCGACGTTCGCTCACGTCCATATAGCCGTTACGTCCCTCAATATTCACAAGAAAAGTTGAAAAGTGCTTTAGCGGCAGCAGGTATTGCTTACGTCTTTCTGGGCAAAGAATTGGGAGGACGTAGCGAAAATCCGAGCTGCTATGATCAGGGTAGGATTCAGTATGAACGACTGGCAAATGAGCCAGCCTTCCTCGAAGGGATCGACCGTCTGATCCAAGGTTCTAGTCGGTATCGGATCGCACTGATGTGTGCTGAGAAAGACCCTATTGAATGTCATAGATCGTTGCTGGTGGCGCGTAAACTTTTTCAAAGTGGGATTCCGGTCAACCACATCTTGGCCAATGGCTCTTTGGAGACTCATGAGGCTCTAGAATCTCGTCTTCTTGCCCTTTGCAAACTTCCAGAGGGGGACTTGTTTAGAAGTCGGGAAGAGTGTATAGCCGAAGCCTATCTCATTCAAGGCAGGCGTGTCGCCTATCGAGATGAGAAAATGTCAAAAAATGATGAGCGGAGCGCGAGGCCATGAAGATATTTACGATAGGGTTTACGAAGAAAAGTGCAGAGCAATTTTTTAATCGCTTAAAACAGCCTGGTCTGGTTCGAGTTGTTGATACTCGACTTAATAACACCTCGCAACTGGCGGGATTCACGAAAAAGAGGGATCTAGAGTTTTTTCTTCGCGAGATCTGCAAGCTTGGATATGTTCATTTGCCGGAACTTGCACCAACTCAAGAGATTCTCGATGCTTACAAAGCCAGTGGTGAATGGTCTAACTACGAGAGACAGTTTTTGTCGCTGATGGCCGAGCGTCGCATTGAAGATCAAGTGGATAAAAGTATTCTCGATGGAGGGTGTCTGCTTTGTAGTGAAGCTACTCCTGAGCACTGTCATCGTAGGCTGGTTGCTGAATATTTGCGCAGAAAATGGGGTGATGTTGAAATCGTGCATCTATGATAACTAAGAGCTGGCACTACGGATTTTTCCGATTTATGCAGCTACTCCGAGTTGCAGCAGGATTCCGGCAACACGGAGCGAAAGGGATCCCTGACTGCCCAACCGATTTGGAAACTCTCTCACCGACAGCAAGCTCAATACAGGGATCCCCGCTTGGGCAGATCCAACACATTGACATCTTTGGGGTTGACCTTGAGCAGATGATGGGCGAGCAGGAAGCCTGTGATCGTCTGGGTTTGGCTGCCCCATGCGTACCTCGGTTGGGTCATGGAAGTATTCCGCCTACTTTTGTTCGGGAATGACCTTGGTTTGAATGTTGCACCCGTTGCTGATGACATCGCCGTACTGTTGCCCCCGCAACACTGGGCCAGTGTTTGCCGCCGTTGCTTTTGGATCCCAAGTTCCTGCTGTCAGCTAGCGTGTATGGTAGATGAAAGCTTGTTTTTGGGTCTTTCCCCGTCCCCATGCCCAGGGCTAGCACCTCTCGCCATCAGACCGACCCCCGCTTCAGCTCTGCTATCGCTCCACGACGCTTTCCCGAACAGGCCAAAGGGTTAAAGCCCCACCAACAAAAGCAACTGCAACGGCTTTACCAACTGCGCCTACCCCCCAACCGCCTGGTGACGGTGGAGTTTGCCCAACGGCTGGGATCCCTGACCCAAGATCTGGAAGGTCAGCCCATCAGCGTTTACCTCAACCGGCGCGGCCAGGTAATCCGCGTGGGGCTGGGATCCCCTTTTGAAACCCAGATCCCGGCTTGGGAATTGCCCCGCCAGGGGGCCGAGCGCCTATCCGGGATCCGCTGCATTACCACCCAAATGGGGGAGGGGGGCCCCGGTCAAAAAGCGCTGACGGCCATGGCCCTGCAGCGTTTGGATGCCCTCATCACCCTTTCCGTGTCCAAGTCAGGAGGGCACCGACGCCGGGGAGGAGCGGCTACGGGCTTTGTTCACCGGGCCTATCTGGCCCATCTGCTGCCGGAGGGAGAGCGCCGTTGGCAGGTTTCTGAGCCTTTGCCTTTGGGGATCCTGGCAGAACAGGATCTGCAGGAGCTGGTGGCGGAGCTAGAAGATGGCTTTCGGCGCCAGTTGACCGCCCGCCAGGTGGATCTGGATCAGGATCGGGCCATCCTGGTGGGGCTGCAGGAGTCCGGGCAGAGCTACGAGGATCTCATGGATGGGTTGGCGGAGCTGAGCCGCCTGGTGGAGAGTGCCGGCGGACAGGTGCTGCAAGCCCTCTGGCAGAGGCGGGAAGGCCCCAATTCGGCCACGGTAATCGGATCCGGTAAGGTGCAAGAGCTGGCTCTGCTGGTCCAGGATCTGGGCGCTAACTTGGTGGTGTTCGACCGGGAACTTACCCCCAGCCAGGTGCGCACCTTGGAAGAGGCCCTGGGAGTGCGGGTGGTGGATCGCAGCGAGGTGATCTTGGATATTTTTGCCCAGCGGGCCAGAACCCGGGCCGGAAAATTGCAGGTGGAGCTGGCGCAACTGCAGTATTTGCTGCCTCGCCTGGCCGGTCGCGGTCGCACCATGTCTCGGCTAGGTGGGGGCATCGGCACCCGTGGCCCGGGGGAAACCCAACTGGAAATGGAGCGGCGGGCCATCCAGCGACGCATCACCAAGCTGCGGCAAGAGGTGGAAGAGCTGCGCCGCCACCGCCAGCGGCTGCGCCAACGGCGCGAGGCATCCCAAATTCCTGTGGTGGCCCTGGTGGGCTACACCAACGCCGGCAAATCCACCCTCCTCAATGCCCTCACCCATGCCCAGGTCTACGTGGCCGACCAACTCTTTGCCACCTTGGATCCCACCACGCGGCGGCTGGAGCTGCCCGACCAGCAGGCGGTGCTGTTGACCGACACAGTGGGATTTCTAACCGAATTACCAGACCAACTGGTGGATGCCTTTCAAGCCACCCTGGAAGAGGTGACGGAAGCCGATGCCCTACTACATGTGGTGGATCTCTCCCACCCCAACTGGGAGGGGCAAATCGAGGCGGTGGAAACATTGCTGGACGAGATGCCCTTGGCCACCGGCCCCCGGCAGCTGGTGTTTAACAAAATCGACCGCCTGGATCCCGAATGGGTAGAGGATGTGCGCCTGCTCTACCCGAAGGCCCTGTTTGTTTCCGCCACCACCGGCCAAAACCTGGATCAGTTGCGCCACACCCTGGCCCAATTTGCTGCAGTTCTAAGCCCCAACCCCTTCGATAGTCAGGAACCCAAGGATCCCTAAAAGCATTCCATAAGGATTTCCAAACCTGCATAGCTCATCTTCATCCGCCGTCAACATAAACATTCAGTTACATTGAGATCAGGATTGTGACCCGACTTAAAGTTAGGGAGAGAACATGGCCACCACTGCAGTTGCACCTCAAGTCGCACCTCGCCTGGCCCAGCCCCATCTGACGCTGCAAACTCTGCCCATCGGGGCCGACACCCTTGCCATTCGCTCCCAAGATTGGGATCGGGATCGATTTGACATCGAATTTGCTCTGGAAAATGGCACCACCTACAACTCCTTCTTGATTCGCGGCGAGAAGGTGGCCCTCATCGACACCTCCCACGAGAAGTTTCGCCAGTTGTACCTGGATTGCCTGCAAGGGATCCTAGATCCTGCCCAGATCGACTACCTGGTGGTCAGCCACACCGAGCCAGATCACAGCGGCCTAGTCGGTGATCTGCTGGAGCTGGCGCCCCAGATGACGGTGGTGGCCTCCAAGGTGGCCATGCAATTTCTGGAAGATCTGGTGCATCGGCCCTTCCGGCGGCTGGTGGTGAAACAGGGAGATCGCTTGGATCTGGGCAAAGGGCACGTTCTGGAGTTCATCTCGGCCCCCAACCTGCACTGGCCCGACACCATCCTCACCTACGACCACGGCACCCAGATCCTCTACACCTGCGACGTGTTTGGGATGCACTACTGCGACGATTTCGCCTGGGACGAACATCCCCACCTGTTGCAGGCCGACTTCAAGCTCTACTACGACTGCCTCATGGGGCCCAACGCCCGCTCGGTGTTGTCCGCCCTGAAGCGCATGGAAGCCTTGCCTCCTATCGCTGCCATTGCTACCGGCCACGGCCCCCTGCTGCGCCATCACCTGTCCGACTGGGTGGGGCAATATCGCACCTGGAGCCTCGAGCAGGCCAAAGCTGAACGGATGGTGGCAGTGTTCTACCTGTCGGGATATGGCAAGGCGGAAACCTTGGCTCAAGCCATTGCCCGTGGGATCCAAAAAACCGGCATCCAGGTGGAGCTGGCAGATTTGCGGCTGGTGGATGCCCACGAGGTGCGGGAGCTGATGAGCTTGGCCGCCGGTGTGGTGATAGGCATGCCGCCCCAATCGGGGCCAGAGGCGGCCACTACCCAGGTGCTGCTGAAAACCCTGCTGGCCTCTGCCCACAGCAAGCAGGGCTTTGGCCTGTTCGAGTCAGGGGGGGAAGACGACGAGTCGGTGTACCTCTGCCGCAACACACTGCAAGAAATCGGCGCCAAAGAGGTGTTTGCCCCCATTCTGCTCAAGCAGCCTGCCGGCGAGGCCCTGCTGCAACTGGCCGAAGAAGCAGGTACCGACCTGGGGCAGTGGCTGACCCGGGATCGCAGCATTCAGCAGATGAAAGCCTTGGATGCCGACCTGGATCGCGCCCTGGGCCGCATTAGCAATGGCCTCTACATCATCACTGCCCGCAAAGGGCAAGCCACCAGCGCTATGCTCGCCTCCTGGGTAGCCCAAGCCAGCACCGATCCGCCAGGGATCAGCATTGCGGTGGCCAAGGATCGGGCCATCGAATCCTTCCTGCAGGTGGGAGATACCTTCGTGTTAAATGTGCTGCAAGAAGGCCATTACCAACCCTTGATGCGCCACTTCCTGAAGCGATTTCCACCGGGAGCCGACCGCTTTGCCGGGATCAAGACCTACCCTGCTGCCAACGGATCCCCCATCTTGGCCGATGCTTTGGCCTACCTGGAGTGCCGTGTGGTGAGCCGCCTGGAAACCAGCGATCACTGGGTGGTGTACAGCACCCTAGAAGCTGGTCGGGTCTCCAGCCCAGAGGGCCTCACCGCCATCCACCACCGCAAGGTAGGGAATCATTACTAATACTGTACTAATACTGATAGTGAGCAGTGAGAAGAGAGAAGTGAGAGATAATTTCTCACTCCCAGCCCTTCTCCCTGGGGAAGCTGGGATCCCTGTAGCGAACAGACTCACAAAAACTTCAATAGGACTGCCGATAGACCAACCCACTGGGATGTAGGAAAAAAGGGCTGTCTTCTCCCAGGCGGATCCCGATCTGCTCCAGCTGTTCCCCTTGGCGGGTCGCAGGCCCTAAGGGCAGCCCCTCTGTTCCCTGTTGAATCCTTTGGGATCCCTGCTGGGCTGGCCGATAAGGGACGCTGTTCAAACCTGAAGAGAGGGGATCCGAGGGGGCATACCTCTGTCGCCAGCGCTGGTAGGGGCTGACCGGTTCGGGAAAATGTTGCGTAGCGATAACCTCTGCCTTGTCGAGTGCAGTAGCAGTGTGGAGCACTTTCTGGGCTGTCGAGAGAGTAGAGGCAAGTGTTGACGATTCTGACAACTGCAACTGTGAAGAGGGCGAAAGGACGACCACCGGGCATGGCTCAGCTTGTGCCCAAGCCCCCGGCGCAAAAACCCAGGCAAGCCAGCAAAAGAAGATGGCACACCGCATGGGAAGATCCCTCCATAGGCCCAACCCAGTCGTCTCTCAGGCCATTTTCTGAAGAGGCAGGACTGAGAGCGCAGCTCCCATCTTGCCGATGCCGACTTGAAGGCCGGGTGATCGGGATCCCCCCAGTTGAGTGATCTCGATCAGATCAGCAGACCTACTCTAGAAATGGGGTCTAAAGCCCTGCTCTACCGCTGCGCAGTTTGCCTTGGCTTAGCCAGCCAGTAGAGCAAGGAGCATGTCAAGAAACGGCGGATTTGCCAGGATAGTCTGCGCTGCTGACCCGTATATAGGCGTGCCAAGCCAAGTCCAGCAGGCCATCCAACACCGCTGCAGCCACTGCCGGGCCTCCTTTGCGTCCCTCAGTGCGGATGTGGGGCACCATGGAATCGGCTAGCTCCTGCTTGGCTTGCACCACGTTCACAAACCCAGCCGGCGTGGCGATGACCAGAGCAGGGGCCACCTCCTTCTTTCTAATCAGCTGCACCAAGGTGGAGAGGGCAGTCTGGGATTGGCCAATCACAAAGATCGCCTCAGGGTAGCGTTGGGCCAGAGTTTCCAAGCCCCAAGCGGAGCGGGTCTTGTCCCTTTGGGGGCGGGTAATGGCTTCGCTGCTGCAATAGATGGGGTTGGAAAAGGTGTTCTGAACAGCCCAGGCAATGCCCACCTGCACCATCGGCTCATCGACCACAATGGTGGTACGCGCTGCCAAGGCCGCCGCCCCAGCCTGTAAGGCTTCGTTACCAAAACGGATGAGGTTCAAGTACTCAAAGTCGGCAGTAGCATAAATAACCCGACGAACCACCTCATACTCAGCAGGAGAAAGCTCGTGCTTGCCCACCTCCTGGTCGATGATCATCAAACTCTCTGCATCGGTTACGTGCCACTCCATCGATCCCAGACCCCGCCCGCTGTTTACCTCCGTAATGACAGGATTGTACCTGCAGAGGCTCCAATGGGTGGGAAAAACCATCGCTCAACCTGGGGGCCAGCCCATCCCCCGACCGCCCAGAACGTGAATGTGGAGATGAAAGACGGTTTGCCCGCCGTCTTCTCCTTCGTTGATCACCAATCGGTAGCCTTTATTTAAACCTGCCTCGGCAGCCACCCGCTGAGCGGTCAGCAGGAGATGTCCCAGCAATGCCTCATGTTCGGGCTTGGCCTGGGAAATGCCGGGGATGGGCTCTTTGGGCACCACCAAAATGTGGACAGGGGCTTGGGGGGCAATATCTTTGAAGGCCAGGGCTCTATCGTCTTCGTAAACGATTTGTGCAGGGATCTCCCTGCGGATGATCTTGCCGAAAACTGTGTCGCTCATGGGTGCTCACAAACCAGTTCTGCCCCTAGCCTACCTGCTAACCGCGCCTTCTCCTACCCAGGTGGCGAGAGTGGCGCTCGGCATCTACTGCTTCAGCAGCCATTCAAATTCCTGCCGCAGTGATTGAATATGCCCCACTCGCGAGACCAACAGCGCATCTCGCCCGGCATCGCGAAAACGAGAGCGCCACATACTGACCAAATCGGGGTTGCTGCACCAAAAGCGGATAACAGCGTCGACCAACTGATCCAAGTCCCAGCCGCGCCGGGCCGGCACTTCCTCCACGGATCCCAGCAACGCATCGAGGGTGCAGGAGCTGGTACCCAGGTATTCCACCCCACAGGGCCGCTGGGCCAGCTTCTGTTGCTGATGAAAGAACTGCAGAGCAGGGGCGATGCCGATGATCTCGAAGGTGTAAACCATGTTGCTCCGCAACGCTGACGCGACTGGGCTCAGTCCTACAGAGTTTTTTGCGAAAGATCCTAAAAAGGGGACTAGCAGTCTCAAAACCAAATCAAGGTTGGGATCCCTTCCCAACTATCCTCGATCTGATCCTGGATGTTAGGTATTGATTATACTCAACTTGGGCAAAATGCCAAGGCAAAGGACAGGCAGATCCCTGCGTGGCGAAATACTTTTGCGCCACAGAGGAAGGCTTTGCCTGATGGGCACTCCCTCGTTCAGCTCTGTGTAAATAATCTGTGCAGAAATCTGTGCAGATAAGAGGTAAAGCTGCTAGCAAACACAAGTGAGGACTGCTAGCATCCAATGGGATCTTTTGCTAATTGGCTTTAGCTACACAACTACAGCCCACTAAGGGACCACGGGATACGGTTGTATGGTCATTCTAGGCTAATTGAGACACTCCCCAAGCGTTCCGCGCCGCTGCCGCGACCACCCCCAGCCCCTTTCCCAGAGGGAGTCATCCCTCACCCCCAACCCCTCTCCCAAAGGGAGAGGGGAGTTAGGAAGCAATACAACAGAAATCTTTCAGTTCTGTTTAAAATGACTATAAACCTGCTTGTTTTAAACCTCGTTAGGGTCAAGCCTCGGAAACACGATTTTTGTATCCCCCAGTTTGTGAACAGGCTGTATTGTCACCTGCCTTTTCTGCAGACATTGAAGCAGACATTGAAGATTGTGACTTGAGGCAAGCAAAAGCACAGGCATCAAAAAACTGGCGTGGCCGCATTCTCCGACCGCGCCACCAGCTCAAGCCCTCTCCTCTATCCAAGTCGGTATTGTGTTTTGGGTCTTTTCTTGAGTGGGGGGGAGTTGAAACTGGATGCGCGGCTGCCCTACCCCATACGTGAGGGTGTAGCTCCACTGCAGGCAGCGCAGCCACAGGCGGGGGTAACGCGCTTCTAGCCAGGGCTGCAGGCGACGCAGCAGATTTGGAAGCCAGCCCCTGAGCAAAGCAGAGGTCAAGGCCAGGCCGGTATAGCTGAGGTAGGTGGGTAGCCACTGGGCAAAGCCTTTGGCCCCTACGGCCTCCCAGATCCACAGCAGCAGCCGTGGGTTTTGCAGGGCAGCTTTGATGGCCATGCGGTTAAAGGCCAGCCAGCCAGCCCGGTCTTTGATGAAATCGTCCACCACCTCCGGCGGCTCGGTGGCGAGAATGCCGAAAAAGCTGTTGAGAGTGGCATTGATGCGCTCGGGGGGCAGCACCTTGCCGGTGGGCACCATCATCCCCCGCGAGAAGAGCCAGGTGACGGCGGAGTTGCCCTGGTAGGCCCGGATCTGGGCTAAGTCTGCAGCCCTGAGCAGGTCGTGGCGCAGCGCCGTATCCAGCAGATCGCACAGGCGGGGGCAATTGCGCACCAGGGATCCAAACCCGGTAAAGCTAAGGGGCGATTGCATAGCCGCCGCATCCCCTATGAGCAGTATCCGGTCAAAGGGTTCCGAAGACTCCGCCCCGCTGCCGCCAACAGGGTGCCGGGGCTGGCCAAATCGTCCGGGGATATAGCCGAAGGTCGCTTTTTTCCACTGCAAGCGCTCTGGGTCGCAGCGGCGGTATTCCGGCAGAATAGTGAAAAAATCTTCGTACAGTTCCAGCAGGGATCCGGGGTTTTCCGGATGCACCTGGTGGTAGTGGAACAGATAAAAGGTAAGATCTTCGCCTGGCCCGGGGAACAGCTCCCAAATGAGTTGCCGACCGCGGCTGATGTCCCCGTGGCTGGCCAGAATGTCCCCAAACTGGGGATCCCATACCCCTGGCTCAAACCCCCCCGCAATGGTAGCCCCCACCGTGGGGCAGACGCTATCAAAAGCCCGATGGCGGTAAAGCTGCTGGGCAATGGGAGAGACTGTTCCCATAGCATCCACCACAAGGCGGGATCCCAGCCGAAACTCCTCGCCGGTGGGCAAATCCTTCAAAACCAGCGTGACGCCTTGTTCGCCAACATAGGCCCGCTGAAACTCGGTGCGCTCGTAGATAGCTCCCCCGCAGGAAGTGAGAATTTGGCCACAGAGCTGCAATAGCTTTTCCGCGTCAATGGCCAGATTGAGTACCGTCGGCGTGTGCAAAACGGGAGCGCGAACCGGGCTATTGCCGTCAAAAAACTTGTTGAACCCATCCGTGTATTCCCGCAGGATCAAGCTCTCCATCTGCTCGGCGCTCAGAAGGCCCAAATCCACCAGGGTTTGCAGCTCCCGCCGGGAGATGTTCCACTCGCGGTTCATGCGGCCAAAAGGAAGCCGCTCCACCAAGGCCACGCGGTAGCCCAAGCGAGCCATGGCCGCTCCATAGATGGCTCCCAGCGCTCCTCCCACGATGGCCAGATCCCACTCCACTGGGGCCGGCTCAGGGCCAGGCTCGCGAAACAAGACCGGCTGAGCAGGGCGGTGGGCTGCGTGGCAATGTTGCACTTCTTCCCGCCAGCGCTTTTCCCACCAGTACACCCGCTGCAGGTCAAATTCTCCATTGGGGATCCGCCGAAAATACTTCACCGTTTGCGGGTAGAAAGGCTCAAGCTGATCGAAGATGGATCCCCGGTTCAGGTCGATCTGGGGCAACTGCGGGTAGCAGTGGGGAAATTGGCTTTGAATGGCCTGTTCCAGCTCTCCCAGCCAGCGAGCTTGGCGGGGGAAGGGCTGTTCCGACCACTGGAACACCTTGAGATAGGTGGTGTTCAGCCCCGACCACAAGAAAAGGGCCAGCTCAGCGCCGGATCCCTGTAGGCGCAGGCCCGTGGGGGTAAGAACCTTCTGGCTGCCTTGGGGCAGGGGGATACACTCCTGTAGCCAGCGCAGCACTTGAGCACTATCGGGGCAAGGGATCTCGCGGTAGTAAAGGGAAGTAAGCACGGCGCCGAGATAAGAAACCGAGCAAATCTTTACCCATTGTGACATGAGGGGATCCCTCCCTTTGCCGATCCCAGGGATCACCCCCTACCCAGGTTTCCCCCCAGCTGCAGATCTGCAGGGGTGTTGCAATTGGTGAGCATCCTCTCAAGGGACTCCGTCCCGCTGTCGGGAACGGTCAGGGGCAGGATGGCTGTTGGCACCTGGGACAACCAGCCCTGAAAGGATCTTCCTCCTGCCTGCAAGAAACTCTCCAGAGAACCTAGCTGCGCCAGGCGATAGAAGCCACACAGGGGCTCCCAGCCCCGCTGACTTTTGGGCAGGGCGGCCACCGTCTGAGGGGGCAGGGTGGCAAGGCGCTGTCGCCAATCCCCAAGAACCTGCTCCTGCAAGCAGGGCAGATCGCAGGCCAGCAGCAGGATCCACTCCGGGGGAGCAGCCAAGGTTTGTAGCCGCCGGATCCCCTCTTGAAAGGCCAGCAGCGGGCCTCGGTGTTGCTCCGCAATGCTGTCGCGGCTGTGAACGTTTTCCCGCCAGAGGTGCCAACCGGGATCCACCACCGGCGCATAGCGCTCCGGCCAGGGGGTGAGGATGTAAACCGCGTCGGCGCAGGCTGCTGCCACCTGAGCCACCCGTCGCAGCAGGGGGATCCCATCCCAAAGCACCAAGGCTTTGTCGGATCCCATGCGGCGGCTGTTGCCCCCGGCCAAGATCAGAGCCACGACCGCAGGCGGGGAATCTTCAGGCATTTTGGACATCCAGTTTTCCACAACGAGCAGCAGGTATTTGTGGAGGAATAGGATAGGGATCCCATCCTCTCCTCACTTTGGCCGCCATGTCTGAGCCCTCTGGTCGTCTGGTTTGGAACCACTCCACCCACATCTCAGGGTTGATCCCTGTTTTGGAACGCCTGACCCGGCAGGCGGGCATTAAAACCGTGACGCCGGGCGCTCTGTCCTGCAGCCGTGGGCGGATCCCCCAGTTGCAGTTGCGGGTTTCGGTGCCGATCCGGGGCGGGTACAAGCTGGTGGCCCGCAAGGGAAGCAGCGTGCAGGAGGTGTTTGTGGTGACGGATCTCAGCCAAACCGAGCTAGAGGCGGCTATTCTCCGCTGTTTGCAGTGAGCTCTTCTGGCAACGCAACCGAGCCTCGTTCTTGCTACACAACGCTGTCCCGATCCAGGACTCCGCCCTGCCAACGCGAATAGCACATCTGATTATGAGTCAATCTTATGTCTCGTACTAGCCTCAAGCCTGCCCGCATCAGTGCTGTTTTGCCGGGATCCCTGGCAGCAGAAGCAGGCATTCGACCTGGAGAGGCCCTGGTCAGCATCAACGGCGAGCGCCCCCGCGATCTCATCGACTACCGCTTCCTGATCGCTGAGGAGTGTGTAAGCCTGGAGATCTTGAATAGCCAAGGGATCCCGCGCACAGTTGAGCTGGAGAAGGGAATCGACGAGGATCTGGGGCTAGAGTTTGAGACAGCCCTGTTCGATGGCCTGATCCAGTGCGCCAACGCTTGCCCCTTTTGCTTCATCGACCAACAACCTCCGGAAATGCGGGCAACGCTGCACCTCAAGGACGACGACTACCGCCTCAGCTTTCTCTACGGCAGCTACCTCACCCTCACCAACTTGCCTGCTGCCGAATGGGAGCGCATCGCTCGCCTGCGCCTTTCTCCCCTCTACGTGTCAGTGCATGCTACCGACCCGGAGCTGCGCAGCCGCTTGCTCAAAAACCCGCGGGCTGGCCTGATTTTGGAGCAGTTGGCCTGGTTTCGCCAGCATCGCTTGCAACTGCACGCACAGGTGGTGGTCTGCCCAGGCTGGAACGATGGGGATCACCTCACCCGCACACTCCTCGATTTGGCCGCCTTTCGCCGGCCCGTAGACGGGATCCCTACGGTGCTGTCGGCTGCTGTGGTGCCTGTGGGGCTGACCCGCTTTCGCCCCCCTGGAGATGAGCTGGTTCCTGTGGATGCAGCCAAGGCCCGAGAAGTGATCCGGCAGGTGGAAACTTTGCAGGTCGAGTTTCGGCAAACATTGGGATCCACCTTTGCCTGGCTGGCCGATGAGTGGTATCTGCTGGCGGGGTGGGAACTGCCACCGGCAGAGCACTATGAAGATTACCCCCAACTGGGGAATGGCGTGGGATCCCTGCGGCTTTTCCTCAGCAAGTTCGAGCAGCTCAAACTGCCGCCTGAGCTCCCTTCTCCCCTCAAGGTTCTGTGGGTGGTGGGCAATGCCGTAGAGCAAGCCTTCCAGCCTGTGGTGGAGCAGATGAACCGCATCCGCGGGCTGCAGTTGGATCTTTTGCCTATTGCCAGCCAATTTTGGGGACAAACCCTGACGGTAACCGGGCTGCTGACGGGCCAAGATGTCTTGAATGCCTTGAAATCGGTTGAAAACTTGGCGGCCTACGATGGGCTGCTGCTACCTCAGATTGCCCTTAAGGATGGGGAGCGCTTTTTGGACGATCTGACCTGGCAAGAGGTGCAGGCCCAGGTGGGGATCCCGGTGGTGCGGGTGGACGGCGGGCCGGCAGGCTTGGTGCAGGCGGTGCAACAGCTAGAACAGGGCTATGCCTACGGCACCCTGTGTTGTTCCGCAACGCTCGGGCGAAGGGAAACTGCACCGCTGACGCGACCAAGAACAGCTTTGAGCCGAGGATCCTGAGGCGATGCAGAGGTTGCGGCGAGGATTGTTTCTGCTGCTGGGGGTGGGGCTGGGGATCCTGGCCATCACGGCTTTGGCCTCTTTCTATGTAGATCTGGCCTGGTTTGCCGAGCTGCATGCTCTGCCGGTGCTGTGGACGCGGGTAATTGCCCGCTGGGGGCTGGGCCTGGGCGCTTTCCTCTTTGCCCTGGCGGTGGTGGGATCCAACATCTGCTCCTGCTGGCGGGGGGCAACCTTGGCTGGGGCCTGGGCGATTGCCACAGGTTTGAGTGTTTTCTTTGCTTGGTCTCTTTCCAATCACTGGTTCACGCTGTTGCTCTGGCTGAACCAGGGGCCCGTCGGGGAGTCGGATCCCATTTTCAACCGCGATCTCGGCTTTTTTCTCTTCAGCCTGCCTTTCTGGGAGACGGTGCAGCATTGGTGCTTCAACCTGGTGCTGCTCACCTTGATTGCCGTTGTCCTCATCTACTTGGTGGAGCTGGGGCTTTCCGAGCAACGGCTGACCTTGGCCCTCTCTCTCTATGCCCAGCGGCACCTGCTGATCTTGGGGGGATCCCTGTTTCTCATTCGCGCCTGGGGCCATTGGCTGGAGCGCTACGAGCTGCTCTATTCCACCCGCGGCGTTGTGTTTGGGGCCGGTTTTGCCGATGTGCATGCAACCTTGCCGGCCACGACCTTGATGAGCGGGGTGGCAGGCCTGACGGCGGTGGGATTCTGGGCTTTGGCCCGCCAGGGGATCCGCCTCAACCTTCCTTTCCTCAAGTCCTGGTGCCCCCCCTGGGCCAGCTCTCTCTTGGCGCCGGCCATCCTCTGGGGGGCCTACCTGGGGTTTGGGCTGCTAACCACCCAACTTTATCCCCAACTGGTGCAGACCTTCTTGGTCACCCCCAACGAGCTGGAGCTGGAGCGCCCCTACATCGAGGACAACATCCGTTTTACCCGTGCTGGCTTTGGCCTGGCCGATGTCGAAGTCCAACCCTTCCCGGAAGGGGGAGCCCTCACCTGGGAGATCCTGCAGCAGAATCAATCCACCCTGAGCAACGTGCGCCTCTGGGATGCGGATCCCCTATTAGCCACCTACCGCCAACTGCAAGAAATCCGCCCCTACTACCAATTTCCCTATGTGAATGTGGATCGCTACCGCATTGGGGGAGAATTGCGCCAAGTTATGCATGCCGCCCGCGAGCTGGACTTTGCCCAGGTACCCCCCGCCGCCCAAACCTGGGTTAACCGGCGGTTTTTCTACACCCACGGCTATGGCCTCACCCTCAGCCCGGTGAATGTGGTGACCCCTGAAGGCCTGCCGGATTTTTTCCTATCGGATATTCCGCCGCGGGTTTCTCCTCGCTACCCTGAGGTGGCCTCCGTCTTGCGGGTGGAGCAGCCGGCCCTCTACTATGGCGAGCTGACCACCACCGATGTTTTCGTGGGCGCTGAGGCGCGGGAATTGGACTACCCTGCAGCAGAGCGCTATGTGTACAGCAGCTACCGGGGCAGCGGTGGCGTGCCCATTCCCCACCTCTGGCAGCGGTTTCTCTACGCCTGGCATTTTGGCGATCTGCGCATCCTTCTCAGCCGCGAGCTGTCTTCTGCCACCCGCTTTCTCTATCGCCGCCAAATCCGCGAGCGCATCCGTCGGGTGATGCCCTTTTTGCTCTACGACCGGGATCCCTACCTGGTCATTCAAGGCGGCAAGCTCTACTGGTTTTTCGATGCCTATACCACCAGCAGCCGCTACCCCTACTCGGAGCACCTGCCCGGCTTTCCCTTCAACTACATCCGCAACTCGGTCAAGGCGGTGATGGACGCCTACAACGGCAGCATCGATTGGTACATTGCCGACCCTCGGGATCCCCTCATCCAAGCCTACGCCCGCATCTACCCCACCCTCTTCAAGCCTCTGGAGGCAATGCCGGAGCCGCTGCGGCAACACATCCGCTATCCCCAAGACCTCTTCCGCCTGCAAGCGCAGCAGTTTGCCACCTACCACATGACGGATCCCCGCCTCTTCTACAACCGCGAGGATCAATGGCAGATCCCCGGCCAGTTCCGCAATCGACGGCGCATTCCCATGCAGCCGCAGTATCTCATTCTCACCTTGCCGAGGGATCCCCAAGGGGTTGCAAACCACACTCCTGAGTTCGTCCTCCTCTCCCCCTATGCCCCTGTTAACAAGCAGAACATGGTGGCTTGGATAGCGGCCCGCTGCGACGGGGAAAACTACGGCAAGCTCCTGGTGTACGAGTTTTCCAAGCAACGGCTCATCTATGGCCCGGAACAGGTGGAAGCACGGGTCAATCAGGATCCCTTAATCTCCGAGCAAATTTCCCTCTGGAACCAGCATGGGTCGCGGGTGAACCTGGGCACGCTGCTGGTCATTCCTATCGAGACTTCTTTGCTCTATGTTCAGCCCCTCTACATCGAAGCAGAACAGGGCCGCTTGCCTCAGCTCACCCGGGTGATCGCTGCCTACGAAGACCGGGTGGTGATGGAACCGACTCTCGGCCAGGCCTTAGAAGCCCTCTTTCTGCCGAGGGGCAGCCGATAGAGAAAGGGATCCCCTCCTCATTTTTGAGGCAGGTAGTTGACGAAACTTAACGGATGTTTTAAGTTTAGGTTGTCAATCTTCGCGCTTCCTTAGGGAAGTTTGTCCTCATGACTACTGTTATCCAA
>NZ_JBSRZW010000020.1:0-60511 GCF_054058015.1 Thermostichus sp. MS-CIW-30 | reverse complement strand
TCCGGGCTTGTTTTGTTCTCTGGTAGAGCAGAACAGGCTCAGGGCTACTGAAAGCCCGCTCCGTACCGCTTAGCGGTCGGAGCCGGGTAGTTTACTCCCAACAGCACCCACCCACTTACCCTGCGGGTGGCTCAGGACATCTACAACGGCAGCGGCCAATTGGCGATTCCAGCAGGCAGCGAGGTGCGAGGCAGCTTGCGACCGACTCAGGGAGGGGCCAGGTTCTTCGGCACAGCTTTGATTGCCAATGGGCGACTTTACTCGGTGCAGATGTCTTCTGATTTGATCCACTGATTTGATCCACACTGAGAAAGACCCGCGCCACTATTCTGCCGAAGCGATTGCTCAAGATGCAGCCATTGGTGCTGTGGGGGGTACGGTGCTGGGCTTGCTCACAGGAGGCGTTTCTGCCTTAGGGGTCATTGGCGGAGCCGGAGCCGGAGTGGCGGTGGGCAATATCACAGCACCTCAAGTCGTGGTGTTGCGCCCTAACCAAACGATTAACTTGGCTTTGGACAGTCCGGTGCGTCTGTGATCGACAAATTTTTGATCTGGTTTTGATTTGGTTTGATCTGGAAGCAAAAAGGATCCCGGTTTTAGGCCGGGATCCCTGTTTGGTTTTAGGGATTTTTTCGAGGAACACCACCTTCAGTGCAAGTAGGTGTAGGCCCGCAGATTGTCTTCAAAGTGCTGCTGCAAGGCGCGGGCTTGATCCAGCGTGATCTGCCCCCGTTGTAGGGCGGCTTCGGTGGCGTGGTGGAGGGTCTCCACCAGATCTTCGCTGTTGTACTGCACCCAGCTCAGCACTTCGCCAATGGTGTCCCCCTTGATGACTTGGGAAACGTGGTAGCCGCCGGGGCGGGAGCGGATATGCACCGCGTTGGTATCGCCAAACAGGTTGTGCAGATCTCCGAGAATCTCCTGGTAAGCGCCCCCCAGAAACACCCCCAGCAGGTAGGGATGTCCGTTGGGGTCGTGCAGCGGCAAGACCGAGGTGATCTGCCCATCTTCGCCGAAGAAGCGGTTGATCTTGCCGTCGCTGTCGCAGGTGAGATCCGCCAGGGTGGCCCATTGGCGTGGCTCCTCATCCAGACGATGAATCGGCATGATGGGGAAGACCTGGTCGATGGCCCAGCTATCCGGCAGGGATTGGAACAGGGAGAAATTGCCGTAGTAGATGCTGGCCAACATTTCGTCCAGATCCAAGAGATCCACCGCCACCGGATGCCCCGCTTGGTGCTGCTCGTAGGCCAAGGTGCAGATCTTGTCGGAGCAGTTCCAAAACAGGCGTTCCACCTCGGCCCGCTCCTGCAAGCTGAGGGATCCCTCGGTGAACTGACGCAGGGCGGCCTCCTTCAGCTCCTGACAACGGCGATAGTTGACCACCAGAGTATCGGGCTGGATTTGGTAGTAGAGCTGGTTTAGCTTCTGGATCACCTCTGCATCGGAAGTAAGCTGGGTGGGCATGGGGTAGGGGCTGGCGGCGTTGACATCTTGCACGTCAAACACCAGCACCGACTGGTGGGACATGAGGGCGCGTCCGCTTTCGGTCACCAGTACCGGCGGCTGGATCCCGTGGGGTTCCAGGGCGGTCAGCACGGTCTGCACCACGGTGGCGGCGTAGTCCTCCATGCTGTAGCTCTGGGAAAAAGGATTGGGGGACTGGGATCCGTCGTAATCGACCCCCAAGCCGCCGCCGATATCCAGGTAGCCCATGGGGGCCCCCAGCTTGACCAGCTCGATGTAGATTTGGCTGGCCTCCCGCACGGCCCGTCCATGCACGCTCACCATCGAGATCTGGGAGCCGATGTGGTAGTGCAACAGGCGTAGACAATGCAGCTTGCCCGCTTCCCGCAGCCGTTCCACCACTTGCAAAATCTCGGTGGCCGTGAGGCCGAACTTAGCCCGATCCCCAGCCGAGGTGCCCCAGCGTCCACTGCCCTGGGCGGAGAGCTTGGCCCGTACCCCCAAGATGGGGTCGATGCCCAGTTGGTCGGCAGCCTCCAGCACCAGCTCCAGCTCTTGCAGCCGCTCCAAAACGATGATCGGGGTGCGCCCCAGCCGCTGGGCCAAGAGAGCCGTCTCCATAAAATCCCGGTCTTTGTAGCCGTTGCAGATCAGCAAAGCCCCGGGAGTATCCAGCAAAGCTAGGGCAATCAACAGCTCCGGCTTGGATCCCGCCTCCAGGCCAAAGTGGTAGGCGCGACCGTGTTTCACCACTTCTTCTACCAGGTGGCGCTGCTGGTTCACCTTAACGGGGTAAACCCCCCGATAGACGTTGGGGTAGCCAAAGCGCTGGATGGCCTGCTGAAAGCTCTCGCAAATTTGCCGCATGCGGTCGGCCACGATCTCGGGAAAGCGAATCAAGAGGGGCAACTGCAGGCCCCGCGCCACCAGATCCATCACCAAGTGGTACAGGTCAATGCCCGGTTCCTGCTGCTGTAAGCCCTGTGGGGTCACCTCCACATGACCGGCGGCGTTGATACGGAAGTAGGGATCCCCCCAACCTGAGATGCGATAGAGCTTTTCGCTGTCTCGCAGTGTCCAGGGAGAACGAGTCAAAGTCGGCATAGTAGTCCCCCAGATACCGAGATGTGAACAGCGCAGGATTTCTGCACAGAATCCACAATATATTGCCATATTCCAGAATATGTCAAGATTTTTCTGGTGCGGGGGGACTCAGGCCCAAAAACCGCTAAGCCTTGCCAGACAAGGCTTTGGCTTGAGGATCTCTGTGCAACTGCCGCAGAACTCAGCTCGCTCAATCTCTTGTTTTCACTGTTTTTCTTGATTTTTCTCTTGAATTCTCCGTTTTCCGTCTCTCCTTTCTGAGCTTGGGTCGGATCCCGACTTTTGCTGGGAAGCGTAGCGAGGAATACGGGGATGGCGCAGAGGGAAAAGACAGCCACCTGGGGAAAGTGGGCCACGCACGGGATCCCAAGAGCTCTCGCCGGCAACCCTTGACAGGGCCCCGTGGGCAAGACAAGGATCGGGGCGGTGACCTCGGAGAACCTGAACCATGGCTCAACTGCCCCGCTTCCGTCGCCGAGAAGTGTTGCTTTCTTTATTGGCCACCGGCGCTACCTTGAGCGCCTGCCAAAGGGGATCCCGTTCTGACCAACCCAGCGGCAGGGATCCTGTTCCTGCCTCCCGCAGCCAGCCCGCCGACAAAGTTTTGCTGATCAACGGAGCCGGGTCCACCTTTCCGGCTCCTCTTTACTTGCGCTGGTTTTCCGATTACCGCCAGGTGGATCCCAAGGTGGAGATCAATTTCCAACCGGTGGGCAGCGCCGCTGGGATCCGGCAATTTATTGACCAGACAGTGGACTTTGGCGCCAGTGATGTGGCCATGACCGATGCCGAGATCGCCGAGGTGAAGCGGGGTGTGGTGATGATCCCGATGACCGCAGGCAGCATTGCCGTAGGCTACAACCTGCCGGGGATCCCTTCTGGACTCAAGCTGTCTCGACCCGTTTTGGTGAAGATCTTTCGCGGCCAAATCGACCAGTGGCGGGATCCGGAGATCCTGGCCCTGAACCCGGAGCTAACCATTCCCGATCTGCCCATCACCGTCTGCTACCGCTCCGATGGCAGCGGCACCACCGATACCTTTACCCGCCACCTGGCGGCCATCGATCCGGCTTGGGCCTCGGAAGTCGGTGCTGGCATGTCGCTGGAGTGGCCGGTGGGCATTGGGGTGAAAGGCAACGAGGGCATGAGCGCCCAAATGCTCCTCAGCGAAGGGGTGATCGGCTACGTGGAGTCGGTCTATGCCCGCGAGCTGGATCTGTCGGTGGCAGCTCTGGAGAACCGCCGCGGCGAGTTCATTCTCCCCTCCCCGGAAGCCTCGGCCCTGGCCTTGAGCGAAATTGAGCTGCCGGAAAACCTGCGGGCTTTTGTGCCGGATCCCGCTGGCCCTGGAGCGTATCCCATCGTCACCTACACCTGGATCCTGACCTACCGCCGGTACTCGGATCCCGCCATGGCCGCCGCCCTGCAAGCTGTGCTCGGCTGGGCCCTTACCGAAGGACAAGCCCTGGCCGAGGAGATGGGCTACCTGCCCCTGGCCGCAACCGTTGTGAACCGCGGCCTGGAGGCGCTGCAGCTTATCCAGAGCTAGCCTGGCAGCAGTCCCCCAAGAGTTGCCAATAGCTGCCAACCCAGGCCATACCCCAAGCGGCACCGAAAGCAAGGCTGCTGCAGGTACGGAGATCCGTAACCGGTTTGCCCTTCAGCCCCGAGAAATGGGCGGCATTCTCGCCCTGGCCTCGCCAACCAGCTGGTTAGGATCGACCCAGGAAGTGACCAAGCATCTGCCGGATTTTCACAGATTGGCTGCCCAAGCTACTTCACACAGGCTGGCGGCGGTAACCGAAGCAATGTACTCAAGAAGAGGAGAATAAGGAGCCGATGGGAAAAGTTGTAGGAATTGACCTGGGCACAACCAACTCGGTTGTCGCCGTAATGGAGGGGGGTGTCCCCACCGTCATCGCCAATGCTGAGGGTACTCGCACCACACCCTCGGTGGTCGCCTTCACCAAAGATGGAGAGCGCCTGGTGGGCCAAATGGCCCGCCGCCAAGCGGTGCTCAACCCGGAAAACACGTTCTACTCCGTTAAGCGGTTCATCGGTCGTAGGTACGATGAGCTGAATGCCGACTCCAAGCGGGTCTCCTACCAGGTACGGCGGGATGAGCGGGGCAATGTCAAACTGTACGCCCCCCGCCTGAACAAGGAATTTGCGCCCGAAGAGATCTCGGCCATGGTGCTGCGCAAGCTAGCGGATGATGCCAGCCGCTACCTGGGCCAACCGGTCACCCAAGCGGTGATCACGGTTCCTGCTTACTTTAATGACTCGCAGCGGCAGGCCACCAAAGATGCGGGCCGCATTGCCGGTTTGGAAGTGCTGCGCATCATCAACGAGCCGACAGCAGCCTCTTTGGCCTACGGCTTGGACAAGCGCAACAACGAGACCATCCTCGTCTTCGACCTGGGCGGCGGCACCTTCGACGTGTCCATCCTGGAAGTGGGGGATGGCGTTTTCGAGGTGAAATCCACCAGCGGCGATACGCAGTTGGGCGGCGATGACTTCGACAAGAAGATCGTCGATTGGATGGCCGAGCAGTTTAAGCAAATGGAAGGGATCGACCTGCGGCAAGACCGGCAGGCGCTGCAACGGCTAACGGAAGCTGCGGAAAAAGCCAAGATCGAGCTGTCCAGCGTTTCCGAAACCACCATCAACCTGCCCTTCATCACTGCCACTGCCGATGGGCCCAAACACCTGGAGCTGAAGCTCTCCCGCGCTCAATTTGAACACCTCTGTGCCGACCTGCTGGAGCGCTGCAAGGGGCCGGTGGAACAAGCCCTGCGGGATGCCAAGCTCACCAAGGCCGACATCAACGAAGTGGTGCTGGTGGGGGGATCCACCCGCATTCCGGCAGTGCAGCGGCTGGTGAGGGAGCTGCTGGGCAAAGAACCCAACCAAAGTGTCAACCCCGATGAGGTGGTGGCGGTTGGGGCGGCCATCCAAGCGGGTGTGCTGGCGGGCGAAGTCAAAGACGTGCTGCTGCTGGATGTCACCCCCTTGTCCTTGGGGGTGGAAACCCTGGGCGGCGTGGCCACCAAGCTCATCCCGCGCAACACCACCATCCCCACCCGCAAGTCGGAGATCTTCTCCACTGCCGAAGATGGGCAGACCTCTGTGGAAATCCACGTGGTGCAAGGGGAGCGGGAGCTGGCCCGCGACAACAAATCTCTGGGCCGCTTCAAGCTGGACGGGATCCCGCCGGCCCCCCGCGGTGTGCCGCAGATCGAGGTCACCTTCGACATCGACGCCAACGGCATCCTCAAGGTGACGGCCAAAGACAAAGGCAGCGGCAAAGAGCAGAGCATCTCCATCACCGGCGCCTCTACTTTGGATAGCAAAGAGGTGGAGCGCATGATTGCTGAGGCAGAAAAATACGCTGCCGAAGACCGGGCCCGCCGGGAGAAAATTGAGCGCCGCAACAAGGCCGACTCGCTGGCCTACCAAGCCGAGCGGCAGTTGAAGGAGTTGGGCGACAAGATCTCCTCCAGCAAACGCAGCCAAATCGAGACTCTGGTGCGAGAACTGCGGGAGGCCATCCAGCGGGAGGACGACAGCGCCATCCAGAGCAAAGAGCGGGAGCTGCAAGAGGCTCTCTACGCCATGAGCAGCGAGCTGTATCAACAGCCGGGGGCCTCCTCTGGCTCCACTCCCGGCTCAGGGAAAACCTCCGGCGGCAGCGATGATGTGATCGATGCCGACTTCACCGAGAGCAAGTGACTGCTCAGGGATCCCTCCGTGGGCCGCGGGCCCAGGGCGGATCCCGCCCTTACTTGTAGCGCCGATAATGAGGAGGGACGGGATGGGCGATGGCGTCTAGCCCGCCTCCTCATTTTCTTCAGTAGGTCGGAGGGAAGGAGCCCTTGCCGGGGACGCCTAGCCTCGTGGTTTTCTGCCCACTCTCAGCGATTTGCCTGCGGACGCCTCCATGCAAAACTTTAAGGACTACTACAAGATTTTGGGGGTCAGCAAAACGGCCACTGCCGATGAGGTGAAACAAGCCTATCGGCGCCTAGCCCGCAAGTATCACCCAGATGTCAACCCCAACGACAAAGCGGCTGAAGAGAAATTCAAAGACATTAACGAAGCCTACGAAGTTCTCTCGGATCCCAGCAAGCGCAGGCAATACGACCAATTTGGCCAATACTATCAGCAGGGCGGGTTTCGCTCCAGCCGCGATGCCTACACCTACAGCAGCAGCCCCTTCAGCCAAGACTTTGGGGGGAGCGGATTTGGGGGGAGTGGCGTCGATTTCAGCCAATTTGATGATTTTCAAGACTTCATCGATCAACTGCTGGGCCGGGTGCGCAGCCAAACCACAGACCGCAGCAGCGGATTTTCGGGATCCACTGGCAACACCAGTTACGATGCTGAGGCCACCATCCAGATCAGCATTCCAGAAGCTTTTGAGGGGGGCAAGCGCCGTCTGCGGGTGGGCGGGGATCGCGTGCTCGAGGTAAACATCCCGCCGGGAATTACGCCAGGGAAGCGGATTCGCCTGCGCGGCCAAGGCCACCCCAACCCCAACGGCGGTGCCGGTGATCTGTACCTTAAAATTGAGCTGAAAGACCACCCCTTCTATCGCCTAGAGGGATTCGACGTTTACTGCGATCTGCCCATCAGCCCCAGCGAAGCGGTTTTGGGCGCCCAGGTGGAGGTGCCCACCTTGGATGGGGTGGTGAAGCTGCGGATCCCACCTGGCATGCAGCCGGGGCGAAAGTTGCGGCTGGCGGAAAGGGGATTTCCCAAAGGCAACGGAGAACGGGGGGATTTTTACGTGGTGGTGCAGATCCATTTGCCCACCCAGATCTCCGAAGAAGAGCGAGAACTTTACGAAAGGCTGCAGCGGGTTCAATCCTACGATCCCCGCGCCACCCTTAAGCTCTAGCATTGATATTCTCCGATATTCTCCCACGGCCAAAGCCTCAAGATTCTTGACAAGCGCTCCGCGCCGCCTGAAAGCAGGAAGCCGCCCTTCTAGCTTGCTTCCGGTAGCGGTAGGGCGGGGCTGGAGGCCCAGCCTTGGGGTCAAGATGGGGTCCTGCTGGAATCTGGTTGCGTCGGCGGGACGGGAGCTGCATTTGCTTCCAGAGGTTCCTGACGAGAGCATCCCTGGCTCCATTGCAGTTGCCGCAGGATCCCGCGCAACAAGGCCACCTCGGCTACGGTCAGGCCGGCTCGCTGGAACAGGGCGCGAAACTTGAGCATTTTGCGGCGGGCTGTGTGGGGGTGCAGGTAGCCAATTTGCAGCAACAGCGCTTCTAAGTGGTCGAAAAATCCCTCCAGCAGCTCGAAGGGGGCAAGCCTTTGAGGCGAGGGCATAGGAGGAGCAGGGGAAGGGCTCTGGCAGACGAGGGTGTACAGCTCATAGCAACAAATGGCCACGGCTTGGGCCAAGTTTAAAGAGGGATAGGTCGCATCGGTGGGGATCTGGATCTGGCGATGGCAAAGGGCCAGCTCCTCGTTGCTCAAGCCGCGATCTTCGGGGCCAAACACGAGGGCGGCAGGGCCGGCGGCCAGCAGAGCGGGAAAGGCTTGGCGGGGGGACTGAATTTGCCATTCGGGTGGGTAGGTTTGGCTGCGCCCCGTTGTCCCGAAAACCTGCACACACCCTTGCAGGGCTTCGGGCAAAGTTTGCACCTTCTGGGCTTGATGGAGCAGGTCTGCCCCATGCACGGCTGTGGTGATCGCTTCCATATCGAGGGGATCGCATTGGGGATCCACCAGCACCCACTGCCTGAAGCCCATGTTTTTCATCACGCGGGCAATGGCGCCGAGGTTGCGCGGCCCAGCCGGCTGCACCAATACAAGCCGTACCTGCGCCAGTTGTTCAGGGCCAGAGTGGGGTAATATCGGCATCAGGTTGGGATCCCCCAGAGTGCCTAGAGTAGAGAAGAGGAGCTTGATTTTGTCATAGATTGCATCCATGGGATCCGCATACCGTTGTTGGCTGAGCTTGATTTGTCTGGTGTTGGTGGGATGCTGCTGGGGATCCCCGGCGTTGGCTGACCATTCGTTGCCCTCCACAGTGGCAGAGGCGGCTCAGGTGTCGCCCCAGCTCGCTCGCGATGGGGGTATAGAGCACCTTTCCCTGACCGTAGCGCGGCAGCGGCTGGAAGCCATTGCCGAGGCCATGCGCTCAATTCGCCTGTGCAACCGGCCCAACTGCCGCTACCGAGATATCGCTGTGGACGTGTGGCCTGTGGACATATCCATCCCCAATGGTGGTGCCGAGCCGTTCTACGAGGGCAGCATCGACGCCATTATCGACCGTCCTTCCGGCAGCTTGGATAAAGCCCACTACCGGCTGCAGTTTCGCCAGGGGCGCTGGCAGTTGCTGGGGGGCGAAGAGGTGTCCGATGTCTCTTCCTTTTTCTTTGAGGGAGATACCTACGAGGTGTTCAGCGCCTACGGCACCCGCAGCCACAAAGCCAAGTTGGCAGATGCCAGCAGCAACCTGCGCGTGGGCTATCGGGAGCTGTATTACCGCGTTTTCGACCAGGGCCAAGAGCGTTTGCACTAGCGCTGCGGAGCACGATGAGAGGCCGGCAACACACCTTAGCCAGCTCTATTGCCCTAGAAGGCGTTGGCCTGCACACCGGCCTGCCAATTGGCTGCAGTCTGCATCCAGCTCCTGCCGGCAGCGGTCGGGTTTTTGTGCGGGTGGATCAACCGGGATCCCCTGAGATCCCGGCTCGGTTGGGATCCCTGGCCCCTGCCCATCTCTGCACCCTGTTGCAGCAGGGATCCCCCTCTGTTCAAGTGCAGACGGTGGAACACCTGCTGGCCGCCCTTTACATCCTGGGCATTGACAACTGCCGCATCGAGGTGGAGGGGCCGGAGCTGCCGATTCTGGATGGCTCTGCCCTGCCCTTTGTAGAGGCCATTGCCCAGGCCGGGATCCAGGCCCAAGATCAGCCAGCCCTGCTGGGGGTGATCCAAGAACCGGTCACTGTCTGGGCGGGGGAAGCCTTTGTCAGCGCCCTCCCCCATCCTACAGCCCGCTTTACCTATGGCATCGATTTTGCCGATTGCCCGATTGGAGAACAGTGGCTGAGCTGGAGGGAGAACAGGCCGGATTTTGTCCAGTCCATTGCGCCGGCCCGCACCTTCGCCCGCCAGCAGGATGTGGAGCTGGCCCGGGAACGGGGGCTAATCCAGGGGGGCAGCCTGGAAAATGCCATTGTCTGTAGCCAAACCGAGTGGTTGGGGCCATTGCGCTACCCAGATGAGCCGGTGCGCCATAAGCTGATAGATTTACTAGGAGATCTCAGCCTCCTGGGCTGCCGACTGCAGGGGCACATTGTGGCCTACAAGGCGGGCCATGCCCTGCACCACCGTTTGGCCGAGCAGTTGCTCAAGAGTGGATCCCTGCTGATCCATGAAGAGCAAGGGGGAGAAAGAGATCCGGTTGCGTAGCCACAACCCTGCCATCCTCAGTTGCGACAGCGGTGCGGAGCACTTGTCTTCAAGGGGATCCCCAGGGTGGGATCCGCTTCATTCCCCTCCTTTCCGCAGCTCCCTGGGTGCTCTTTTGGCTGAGTTCTGGCCTGCCGTCCTGATACATTTACGCTGAACACTGCTGAACATCACTGTTCAACTATGCAGCGATAGCATTCTGTTTGTTTCCAAACAGAATGGCGGTATCCCGCAAAGCTTTGAGTAGAATACCCAAAGCGCAGTTTCCGTGTCGTCTTACTACCAATTTTCTGCTTTGCTTTGGCTACCATGTTGGCAGACTCGAAAGTAAACAGAAAGATCAACTGGTAGTAATCCGTACTGAACATATTATACATTATTTTCAGTATAGTTGAGCTTATTATTGACTAGAGTCATGCTCCCCGTCCGGGATTTGGTTTTGTCCTCTGCCTCTGTGGGTTCACCATGTCCTCTGATGTCTCCCCTCCTCCCCTCCTCTCGGCTGAGGCAGCCGCTCAATTGGCAACTGCTCCCCCTGTCTTCACAACGGAGCAGATTTTGGAGATCTTGCCCCATCGCTATCCTTTCTTGCTGGTGGATCGGGTTGTGGAGTATCAACCAGGGCAACGGGCGGTGGGCCTGAAAAACGTCACCTTCAACGAGCCCTTTTTTCAAGGGCATTTCCCCAACCGACCCATCATGCCCGGCGTCCTAATCGTCGAGGCCATGGCCCAGATAGGGGGGATCGTGTTGACCAAGTTGCCGGACGTGGCCGGGCGTTTGGCCCTGTTTGCCGGGATCGATGGTGTTCGCTTTCGCCGCCCGGTGCTGCCGGGGGATCAGCTGCTGCTCTCTGCCGACTTGCTCACCATTCGCCAGAGGCGCATTGGCAAGATGTTCTGCCGCGCTCAGGTGGGAGGGCAACTGGTAACCGAGGGGGAGCTGATGTTCTCCCTGGTGGATTGATGGGCCAACAGCGGCCATCCAGGAGGCGCTCCGGTGTGGGTGTTCTCGCAATTGAGATAAAGTGTTGGGATAGAAAGATGGCTCGGGGGCTGCTTGCGCCTTTCTGTCGGGATACGGTAGACATGTTGTCGCGACAGTGGGGCGTAGCTCTAAGGCTCATCTCCCCTGGAGTCGAGTCTTGGTGATCCTTCGCAGGGTTGGGAGCGTAACCACAGTTGCTGGCTAGGTTGGAAATGAGTTCGTTCGCTTCAGCGGGATCCACTCCCAACGCCTCTGCAAGTGCGCCGCACCGCTCACGCGAGCGGATTCATCCCACCGCGGTGATCCATCCGAAAGCTGAGCTACACGAGACGGTGCAGGTTGGCCCGTATGCGGTGATCGGCGAGCATGTTCGTATCGCTGCCCATACGGTGGTGGGAGCCCATGTGGTGATCGATGGCTGGACGGAAATCGGCGAGGACAACCACATTTTTCCGGGAGCAGTTGTGGGCACCGAGCCTCAGGATCTGAAGTACAGCGGCGCCCCCTCTCAAGTGGTGATCGGCAGAGGCAATCGCATCCGCGAGTTTGTCACCATCAACCGGGCCACCAATGAAGGGGAAGCCACCCTGATCGGAGATCACAACCTGCTGATGGCCTACACCCATGTCGCCCACAACTGTGTCATCGAAAATCAGGTGGTGATTACCAATGCTGTCTCTTTGGCCGGCCACATCCACATCGAGTCTCAAGCCCGCATCGGCGGCATGGTCGGGATCCACCAGTTCACCCGCATCGGGCGCTTGGCCATGGTGGGGGCGATGAGCCGGGTTGACCGCGACGTTCCCCCCTACATGTTGGTGGAAGGACATCCAGCCCGCATCCGCGGTCTGAACTTGGTGGGGCTGCGGCGAGCCCAAGGGATGGAGGGATCCCTGCCCTTGCTGCGGCAGGTCTACCGATTTTTGTACCGCTCAGGGTTGCCTTTGGAAAAAGCGCTGCAAACGCTGCGCAGCAGCCTGTGTGTCGTTTGTAACAGCGGTGCGGAGGGAGAGCGCCATGTCCTTTCCCTACAGGGGAAAGAGTGGGTGGACGAGACGGGATCCCTGCAACATCTGCTGCAATTTTTGGAAGACTCCCTCTCGCAGCCGCAACGACGAGGCCCTCTGCCGGCCCTGCGCGGGAGGGGGGAAGATCCGCCGGTGCAGAGCACTTCAGAGCTGGATGACTAAAGATTGGGGTCGGGAGCGTAGCTCTAGTGAGCCACCTGTTCATCTGCACGGGCGAGGTCTCAGGGGATCTGCAGGCCGGCCATCTGATTGAAGAATTGCTGCGCCAGCGCCCTCAACTGCGCATCACAGCGGTCGGGGGAGAGCGCATGGCTGCTGCGGGGGCCCGTCTGTTGCACCGCACCACCGAGATCAGCTCCGTTGGCATTTTAGAGGCTCTTCCCTTTATCGGCCCCGCCCTCTGGACGGAGTGGAAGATTCGCCGCTTTTTAGCCCAAGACCCCCCAGATGTGGCCGTGCTGGTGGACTACATCGGCGTCAACAGCCGCATTGCCCGTCTGCTGCAACGGCGGCAGATCCCTGCCGTCTATTACATTGCCCCCCAAGAGTGGGTGTGGTCGCAGGATGCCCGCCTCACCTACCAACTAGCCCAGCAGATGCGGCTGATGTTGGCGATTTTCCCTGAGGAAGCCCGCTACTACGCGGCGGCAGGAGCCCATGTCCAGTATGTGGGCCATCCCCTGTTGGATATTTTGGCCGCTGTGCCCAGCCGTGCTGCCGCCAGAGCCCAGTTGGGGATCCCTGCCGAAGCCACGGTGGTGGTGGTGGTGCCGGCTTCGCGTCGGCAAGAGCTGCGCTCGGTTCTGCCTGTCTTGCTCAAGGCGGCTCAGTTGTTGCAAGCTCACCTGCCTCAGGCACAGTTTTGGGTGCCCCTGGCCTCGCCCCGTTTTGCTGCCCCGATTGCGCGGGCTGCCCGCCGCCTTGGGCTCAACCTCACCCTTTTGGATCCCCAAGCTCTGCCCTTCTTCTCCCCCCACAAAGCCCATCACCTCGCCTTGGCAGCGGCTGATTTGGTGTTGGCCAAGTCCGGCACGGTGAACTTGGAGACGGCTATCTTGGGGATCCCCCAGGTGGTGATCTATCGCCTTAACCCCCTCACCTTCTGGATCGCCCGCCATTGGCTGAGGGTGTCGGTGCCCTTCATGTCTCCGCCCAACCTGGTGCAGATGCGCCCCATTGTCCCGGAGTTGCTGCAGGAGCAGGCCCAGCCGGAGAAGATCGCCCAACTGGCGCTGGAGTTGCTAACTCGGCCCGAACGCAAAGCCCAACTGCAAGCCGACTACGCCGCGATGCGGGCAGCCCTAGGAGAACCCGGCGTTCTGGCTCGCGCTGCCAAGGCCATCCTAGAGGTGTTGGATGGCGCAGCCGGCCCCCAGCGGCATCCCTTTTGCCGCTAACTCCGGTGACCCAGCACCTGAGGCACCGCCCGTCCTCCCGCCAAGGCTGCTGTTGAATCCGCCTCTTCCAGATACTCAGCATCTTGGTTGACCCGCCACCCATCGTAGCGCCGTTCCCCCGCCACAATGTTGCGAGCGGCCAAAAGGCCCGTCATCATGGCGTGATCCTGGTTATTGTAGCGGTGCATGCCGTTGCGGCCTGCCACCTGCAAATTGGGCAGTGCTTCTTCCAAAAAGGTTCGAATGGTCTGGATGTGAGCTTGATAGCCGTGATTGTAAACCGGGTAGGCTTTCGGGGCGCGAATGACTGTGCCGCCCAAAACCTTTGCCTTCCCCAGCAGGCCCAACCGCTGCAATTCCAGCGTTGCCAAGGCCATCAAATCCTCATCGGTTTGTCCCCAAAAGGGATCCGTCGCTGAGCAAAAATACTCCAAACCCAAGCAGGTGACCGAGGGATCCGGAACCATGTCCGCGCTCCAATTCTTGAAGTTTTGGATACGCCCCACCCGCACCGAGGGATCGTGAATATAGATCCAGTGATCTGGAAATAAGTTGGGCTCATCCACCAGCAAAGCCACCGTCAAAAAATCCCGATACCGCAGTTGTTCGGCAGCCTCTCGCACCGGCTCCGGTGCTGCAGGTACCAAAGCCCGCACCAGAGAGCGCAGCGGCATGGTGGAAATGAACTGCTCGCCGGTCACCCAAAAGGTCTCTCCCCCTTGAGAACAGGCTTGTACAGCTTGAACTCCGGCCCGGTTCCAGTGGATTGCCGTAACCTTGCGATCCAGTTGTACCGGCTGCCCGGCTTCTGCCAGCAAGGTTTGAACGCGCTCCCACATCTGGCCTGGCCCTAGGCGAGGATAGCGAAAGCGATCGATCAGGGTTTTGATCACCCCCTCTCGGTTGGGGAAAAAGGTTTTACGGATCAAAGAAGCCATCGACAGACCCTTGATCCGCTGGGCTGCCCAGTCGGCGCTGATCTCGTGACAAGGGATCCCCCACACTTTCTCGGTGTAGGTCTTAAAAAAAGTGCGATACAGCCGTTCCCCAAATTGGTTAATGACCCAATCTTCAAAAGATACAGGATTGGGCCTGGGAAAGAGGCGCGCCTTTAGGTAACTGAGCAGACAGAGGGTGGTAAACCCTGGCCCCAGTTTGGCAAAAACATCCGTAGGTCGAATTGGATAATCAAAGAAAACACCTCGGTAAAAAATGTGGGAAAGCCGACGGCAAACCTGCATTTCCGAGCCCAAAATCTCCGTCCACAGAGCCTCAATTTCCGCCGACTTGGAGAAAAAGCGGTGTCCACCGATATCAAAGCGATAGCCTTGGTAGGTTACAGTGCGGGATAGCCCCCCTACCTGCACCGGATCCGCTTCCAAAACCGTTACCGGGTAGCCCTGCTTGTTCAGCTCGTAGGCGGCACTCAATCCAGCTGGCCCCGCCCCGATCACCACTGTGGACTGCACTCTGGATAGCTGCCTTGAGGTACCATCTGGTAGTGGGGTCATTTCCTCAGAAATGTTCTCAGAAACAGTCATGGCAACTTCTCACACCACCTCGTCAATCCTAACGGAAATAGGTCTGTTCAAGGGATCCCCGGCCTGGGCGCGAAAGTGCTATGCCTACGGCACCCCGTCGGGAACCGCACCGCTAACGCGAAAGATTAAGCTGGAGACAGATTAGAGATCCCTTTTGTGTGCAAAGAAAGCCTTGGTGCTTCGCACCGCCGTCGCGAATGGCCGACTCTGTGGAGTGAATTTTGTGCAATCTCCCCCCATCCCCAATCCTGGACATCTGCTGACAAATGCTTCGCCGACAGTACTGTTGGCCGATGACGACCCATGCATACGCGGGTACTTGACCCACCTGTTGGTTCATGAAGGCTATCAAGTGGCAGAGGCTGAAGACGGCGACCAAGCCTTGCTGCTCTTCGGTCAAACTCAGCCTCAAATTGCCCTGCTGGACGCCCTCATGCCCGGCACGGATGGGTTCGAGTGTTGCCGCCGCCTGCGGGCTTTGGATGCGAATCTGCCCTGCTTGATGATTACCTCGCTCGAGGATCAAGCTTCCGTAGACAAAGCCTTTGCTGCCGGAGCCAGCGACTACATGACCAAGCCCATTCACTGGCCGATAATGCGTCAGCGCATCCAACACCTGATCAAGGCCCGCCAGAACTTGTTGAACCTACGCCAACAGGCGGCCCGCGAGCAAGCCCTGAACCGCATCGTCCGAGCCATTCCCACTTCTTTGCAGTTGGATCAAATCCTTGCTGCCGTCACCCGCGAGATAGGCCATCTGCTAGAGGCGGATCGGGTAAGCATCAGCATCTATCAGCCTCAGCAACAGCATTGGCGTATTGTCTCCGAGTACAGCACTCAACAGGATGGCTACCTGGGCTGTCTCATTCCCGATTCCGAAAGCCCCATTGCCCAGCAACTGAAGCAGGGGAAAGTGATGTTGCTGGAGGCAGCCGACCAAGCCAAAGGCTGGGTCTACATCTCCGCCATGGCCAAAGCCTATCCTGGCAGTTGGCTGCTGGTACCGCTCTACGGCGGCGAAAGCCCCGAATCTGACTCGGCCCACCCCACCCTTTGGGGCAGCCTGTGCCTGCAACTGAAAACGGCACGTCCCGGTTGGCTGGCCACCAATCAGGATCTGATCTTGGCCCTGGCCGATCACCTCTCCATCGCCATTCGGCAGGCGGAATTGCTCCAACAGGTTCAGGAGCTGAACCGCACCCTGGAAGAAAAGGTACAGGCCCGCACCGCCCAACTGGATCGCCAGATACAGGAATTGCAGCGGCTGGATCGCCTGAAAAATGACTTCCTTAGCACGGTGTCCCACGAGCTGCGCACCCTTCTTTCCAACATGAAAATGGCCATCCACCTGCTCAGCTCCGTCCTGCTGCCTGCCCAGGGCGCTCCCAGATCCCCGGATCTGGCCAAAATCTCTCAGTACTTGAAGGTGTTGGACAACGAATGTGAGCGGGAGATCAGACTGGTCGAGGATCTGCTGGAACTGCAGCAGTTAGAGGTGCTCAAGGGACTCCGTCCCGCTAACGCGAACGGTTCACAGCGGCCCTGCTGGTTGGAGCTGCAAGAGTGGTTGCCCCAGATCGCGGAGCCCTTTGCTCAGGAGGCCCATAGCCGCCATCAGCGCTTCAGCCTTGGGATCCCTTCAGGACTGCCTGCCATTTTTACCCTGCCGGGAGTGCTAAAGTCGGTGCTGGCGGAATTGCTGAAAAATGCATGTAAATTCACCCCTGCTGGGCACCTGATCAGCCTTCAGGCCACCTGCCATTCCGACCACCTGGACATCCAAGTCCTCAACACCGGCGTAACCATTCCCCTGGAAGAGCAAAAGCGGGTATTTGAGAAGTTCTATCGGGTGCCCAGCGCGGATCCCTGGCGGCAAGGGGGGACAGGGTTGGGGTTGGCCCTTGTGCGGCAGGGGGTAAGCCTGTTGCAAGGAAGCATTCACCTCAACAGCGAGGCCAACCACACCTGCTTTACCTTGCGGCTGCCTCGGGTTCTCCCTGTCTTTGGCCAAGGCAAGCCAGCTCAGCCTAGGGTGTAGGCGTCGGGGTGGCCGGCTTTGGAGAGTTGGAAGCTTCCCCTTCCTGCAAAACTTCTTGCAAGCGGGCCCGAACCCGCTGGTTGAGAACAGGATTTTCGTTCGCCAAGGTCATCAATTCGCGGTATTGAAGCACTGTCAGCCCTTGCTCCTCGACAATGCGGCTGGCTTGGGTTTCTGTGCGCTGCATAATTTGCTCGTACTCCTCCTCGTTCTGGGTTTCCCGCAGTTGGGCGCTCGCTTCCCGAATCAGGGGATCCAACTCCAACAGAATCCGCACCAACTGTTCCACCTGGGCATCGGTGACTTGCTCTGGGGTCAGAGTTGGAGATGCCACAGGGCTGGGAGTTGCTGTGGCCGGAGCCCCCCCCGAAGTCGGAGAAGCAGTTGCAGCAGGGCCGGGCGACGGGGTTGCTCCCTGTGCCCAAGCCGGCAGGGATCCCAAGCTGAGTCCCAGACCCATCAGCAACGCGAATTTCATCATGCCCAAAACTCCCCAAACCCAGACAAGATAGACCTAAGCCCTTGAGGTGCAGCCAAACCTGAAGCCAGACTAGCAAGATGCCTGAATTCCGTCTAATCGGTTCAACGCAGTCCTGGCAGCCCATCAAGCTCATTCCAGCTTGCCAGCACCTGAGGCGGGATCCATCCAATCCCTACGGTACCAGAACTCCTCACTCCAGGGCTCCCAGGATGAACTCGCGAAAGGGCTGTGTGGACATGCTGGGGATCTGCAGTGGATCTCTTGTAGAAACAAGAAGTTGGTTGTACAGTCTTACATGCGCTGTTCAACGGTAGCCCGGCACCGGAGTGCCCCTTTCTCTCCTCGGTTGAGCAGCTCCAGACTTGCAGCATTGGCAATTGACTTAGCACTTCAGCCCAAAGGGGGTTGTCTTGAAGCTGAGCTTAGGTATATGTTCTGTTGAGTATCGTTTTTGTTAATGTTAGGCTAGGGGCCAGATTTGATGCGGATCTCCCACATCGGCATCTGACTTTCTTCGCAGGTGTCAGAGCCCGTGGATCCCCTATCAATATCAGCAGTCAACCTAGCAAACGCCCAATCGCCAGCTCTCTTTGCAGGCGATTGTTGGAGGATTTTTTGTTCGGAGAAAGGTTCCCGATTAGATTTTTTTGGGCGCGTCCATAAGTAACCCTTCAAGGGCTTTGAGGGCGACTGCTGTCTTTATTGCCTTTGTAAAAGATGATAACAAAAATGGGTAAAAGTTATTGCTTTTCTTAAGCAGCGCTGATATATTCTTTGCGGTTGCGGTTGTTCGGTCATCCTTCTACGGGAGGCTTACATTGGTTAGGAGAAGAAAGCGTAAGAGTCGCCGTCGTCTGGAAGGGCGCAAAATTTTAGATCACATTCCTCAATTTAATTTGGACAGTGGTGAAGAGAAGTCTGTAACCGCTGCTCGAAAATATATTCAGGAAAAGTCTATTCAGCCCCCCGCACTTATTTTGGTGCGACGAAATGAACATACAGTTGATCGGTTTTTCTGGGCGGAGAAGGGGTTGTTCGGCGCGCAATATGTCGAGGAGAACCACTTCCTTTTTCCCAGCCTGCGAGCTTTGTTAGCAGAGGTTGCGGCTGAAAAGCCAGAGAAAAAATCCTCGAAGACCCTTGCAACTGCCGCTCGCTAGCTTCTGGCCAGCTTTTCCTACAGCAGGAGCCCAGGAAACAGCCCCCCTACCCTGGGGGGTTTGTTGCAGCCGCTCTCAGAAAATCAAGAAAATCAAAAGAACTGACCCTATTTAGGGGATCCCTTTCACTCAATGGGTTGAGCTTCTGATACCTCACTCCCCATGCTGGATCTGCTGGCGGCAGCGAGGGAGCCACGCGCTACCCTACAAGGGATCCCGTCGGGAGATGCCGGATGAGCCGACTGCCTCAGACCACTGCCCACATCCAAATTACCCGCCGCTCTTGGCAAGAGGGTGCCATTGAGGGGGAAGTCAATGCCAATGGTTGGGTTTGGCGCTTTTGCTGGCGCTTTCGGGCCGGGGAACTCAGAGTGGAGCCTTCTGTGGGGCGAGCTTTGATTTGCGAGCCCTTGAGCCGCTTTCTGGAAAAATCCGACTATCTGCTGGAACCGGGCAGCAACTACTCGTTTGTGATTCGCAGCAGCTTGTGAACTCTCAATCTGAGCAGATCTGAGCAGAGCTTTTGCCCAGCACCAAAGACCGGGGCTGAGCAATGGAAGGCACCTGCTACGGTGACCCAGAAACCAGGTCTCAAGCCCCGTGGGCGAAGAGTGCCTCCCCTCTCACTCCTGTCGCGCCCAAGCTGTTCGCACTTGAAAGAATCCTCGCCCTCTAGGCAGGGGGGTAGTCAATAAAGCTGCAGCAGCCTTTGGTCTTCGGCGGGGGAGGAGGCACATCCAGAGCTGGGTTGCACTCAAAGAAGCCCAGGGGCTTGAGCATAAAGCCGATGTAGCTAACCGGCATCACCGGCCAGTCTTCGGTGCGGGGGAAGTGATTGCAGCCAAAGCTATACCAGAGCACCAGACGGGTGTTTTCCAGGGATCGGTTCGCTTGCGTCCATTTCACCAGCCCTTCGCCACCGGGGTGTTGGTTGGGGTAGTCCCCTGCTGGGAACTTCTCGCCGGGATGGTAGGGCGTGGCCCAGAGGTGGTGGGCCAGATAGCCCGCCCGTCGGTGCAGCCAAGAGTTGGGGTGGGCCAAAAGCTGGACGTTTTCCCCCGGCATCAGTTTGTAGGCCACCGGCTGTCCCAGGCGGTTGTGGCGATTGGGGTTGACAATCTTCCAATAGCGGCCCCGCAAGGGATCCACCGTTTGCTTAGCCTCCTGCTCGGTTTTGAGCAGGGTGGAGCGGGCGCGAAAGGCGTTGCCGTGAGGGTTATCCGGCCCCAGAGGCAGAGGTTCTGCATGCACTTCATAGAGGGAGTTGCACGGCCCATCCACCGCCATATCCAGGCGAACGGTGAAAAAGTGCTGGTGGTTGAGGCCGGACAATTGGGGTGCCACCAAGACGCCGAACTCCGGCTCTTCCCCCGGCAACGTAGCGCAAGTGTTGATAATGCCGGTGAGCTTGGCTTCAAACTCCAGCGTGCCGTCTTGGTAGAAATACCAGAAAAAGCCGTAGTCGTAGTTGCCAATGGTGGTGAAAAAGGAAAGCACCAGCCGCCGCGAGCGCCGCACCTGCGCCCGTTCCGTGCGCCAGTCGGTGTGCTTCCAGAGCACCCCAAAGTCCTCCTCGTGCATACAGACGGCATTTTTCAAAAGCATGGGCTCGCCGCTGTTGGTGGGCAACCAGGCATCGAAGTAGTAGATCTCTCCCAAGCAGTCGCAGCCCAGCTGCAGGGAATTGGCCTGCATGCCAATGCCGTATTCCCCCACATCGAAGGCATTTTTGCGACAGTGGGGATCCCGCGGATCCCCGTAGGGCACCACCATCTCGGCTACCGAGGCGCGGTAGAGAATGGGGCGAAGGCGGCCTTGATCCTCGTAGCTCACCTGGTGGAGGACGAGCCCCTCTCGCGGGTTAAAGCTGATGCGCAGATCCCACTTCTGCCAGCGGATGTGGTGGCCGTCCACCTGGAAGCTCACCCCTTGGGGCTGAGTGATTTCTAGCGGCTTCAAGTCTTGGCGAAAATCTTTGAAAAACAGCTCGTCGAAGTTACCGGACTCCGGCGGCAAGGGCCACAGACCCCGATCCTCCACCTTGACAACTTGCATGCGGTTGAGGTCAATCCAGGGGTAGAGCCCCTCGATGGGGCGGGCATAGCCGTTGTCGCAAGGGGAAGTACGTAGGAAACAAAAGCCTCGCACCAGCCGCCGCCCTTCTTCTTCCGGGATCCCAAAGTAGCCCACCGTCCAGTAGTCCACCATCACCAAATCCACATCGGCAATCCCCCGCCGCTGCAGAGCCGCCAAAAATTGGGGATCCTCCTTGAGCAGGCGGTCGCAGGCGTACACCTCATCGTCGAGCAGAGGGGGCTGCACGCCCGCAATGAGCTGCCAAGAGCGCACCTGCTGTGTTGACAGAGAGACCACGGCTTCGTAGGTGTTGCCACTGGCCGGATCCAACAGCACCACAAAAGCCTGCCGATCCCACGGCTGCCCCGGCTGCCAAGTTTCCATCCAAGGCCGATCCGGCTCGTGTAGCTGGATGGTTACAAAGCGCCACTGAGAACTGAGGGGCCGTTGCCGGCGCAGGATCTGCACCACTTGCCGCATCTCCTCAGCACTGAGGGGATCCAAGGGGTGGCCTTGGGGCAATGAAGCCTGGCCAAGCAAAGCAGATTCACTCGACTGGCTATGTCGATCCAAACTGGGAGAAACTTTACAAACCACAGCAATAACCTTGAATTCTTCGGTTGGAAAATGATTGAGTTGAGCTAGGAAAAAATAGGGAGAAGTCTGCTGAGAAAGGTCAAAGGGATCCCTTCGCTCGCCATGCCGCGGGCCAGCCCATCAACCCAACTCAGAGAATCCAGAAAACCTAACAGCAGGCTAAACAGACTATCCTGTTGCCATCGCCAACATCGGGCAACTTTGCAAGAGATACCCGGGGAAAGGAAAACTTAAGCCAAAGCCCAAGGAAGTGAAGACAACCTCGGCCCTGCTAATTGTCCAGATCTAGCAATCTTCTGTTTCCCCGTCCGCTAACCAAATGAAGAGGGCAACGGCACCTTGAGAAGCCGCGCCAGGGCGAACAGGAAACCGTCAACCCATCGGGAAAATCTGAATACAGGTCTTACTACAGATAAACCCAAACTCGAGAGCAGGAGAAGTTTTCTGTGATTAAACGTCAGGCTTAACGTTGCACAGGAAAGCATAAAAAAGAGAAAACGCTTCACGCAGGCTAAGGGCAGGATCACACCGAGAAAGCTCAACGCAACGTCAACTCTCGCAAGAGCGCAAAGACATCTCGAAGCCTGCCCTGACCCTACCTGCCAGGGGGATCCCACCACTTGGGATCCGAAATGCAACTGACGATACTATAGCAGAGGCACCCCCCTTTCCCACAAGCCCGGCCCAAAGCCTCCCGGTCGCATCAGCAGGGTGTGACCCTAGGCCTTCTCCCCGTGAAGTTGAAGTCCAGCTCAAGTTGAAGGTTTGGTGTCGGAGAACACATATCTAAGAGTTACCCTGGAGCCATGCTTAAGGTTAGAAATTTCTGACAATTCGAATAGTAGGATCCCTCACGTCTCCTGAAAATCGTCCACAATGAGGCAGGGCTTGCGGCAAATTAACCGTCTGGTGAGGGAGATGGCTTCAACTCGATACCGCCTGGTGCCGGTGCGGCCAGGAGACGGCAGCTTTTATCCGGAGCATCTCTATTTGGCCCTAGAAGCCACCCAACTGGGCTATTGGCAACTGGATTTGCGCACCTGGAAGTTGAGTGCCTCTCCCCAATGCAAGGCCAAATACGGGCTGGATCCAAACCAAGATTTCACCCTGGAAGTGTTTTTGCAGCACGTTCACCCGGAAGATCGCCAAAGGGTGAGAGAAGCTTTTCAGACGCTTGGGCCCAAGGCAGTAGAGGGGGATCCCAACTTTTCGGTGGAATATCGGGTTTACCAGGCCGACGGCCAGATGCGCTGGCAGCTTTCCCAGGGGATTGTGCTCTTGGGGCCAAAAGGGGATCCCGGCGAGATTGTCGGCGTGACCCTGGACATCAGCGAGCGCAAGCAACTAGAGGCCACCTTGGCTGAGCGGGAGCGTCGCCATCGCCAGATCCTGGAAGCTCTGCCCGACATGCTGCTTTGTCTGGATCGCCAGGGCCGCTGTCTGGAGTTCAAGCCGCCCAGCCATTTTTCTGTCCCCCATCCCCCTGCCTACTACCTGGGCAAAACCCTTGAAGAGCTGTTTCCTGATACCGGTTGCACCGGTGGGGCGGAACCCATAGCCCAAGCCATTCGCGAGCATCTGGAGCTGGCCCTAGCAACCCGGCAAGCTCAAGAGATCGAGTACCCCTGCCCAGAGGGATCCCCTCAGCCCCAATATCGGCAGGCTCGCATCGTTCCTTTTGGGGAAGATCAAGTGCTGGTGATCATCAGAAACATCACCCCTCGCAAGCAAGCTGAGCTGAAACTGCAGCGGCAATTGCAGCGAGAAAGACTGTTTAATCAGCTCATTCAGGCCATCAACACCTCTCTGGACTTACCCACCCTATTTGATGTGGCGGTGCGGGAAGTGGGGGCAGTGTTGCAGGCAGCACGAGTTACCCTTTATCAGTACCTGCCCGCTGAGGCCGTGTGGTTGGGCATTGCCAGCCATAGCCGATTTCCTAATTTGCCCAACAATCTGAACCTGGGACTGCCGGATAGCAGGGATTTTATGGTTTTCGATCATTTGAAACGGCTGCAAATTTTTCATGTCCAGGATCCGGAGCAGATTGCCGATCCCTTTGCCATTTATGAGAAGCGAGAATACCAACTGGGCCCTTGGCTGGTGATCCCGGTGGCTTGTCAGGAACAAATGTGGGGCGGGCTATCGCTGCGGCGCCTGACTTCAGATCCGGATTGGCAAACCGATGAGATCGAGTTGGCCAAGGCTATCGGGGAGCACCTGGCAGTGGCCATTCAGCAGGCAGAGCTTTATCAAAAGCTGCAGCAGACCAATGCCGAATTGGATTACCAAGTGCGGGTGCGCAATGCAGAGCTCGAACAAGCTTACAACGACGAAGCGCTACTCCAGCTCATCACCGAAGAAATTCGCTCCACTTTGGATGAACAAAAAATCTTGGAAACGGTAGCCCGAGAACTGGCCCTGAGCTTGAACCTATCCAATTGCACCATTGCCCTTCATGACCCAGAGCGGCAGGTCAGCGTTTTGGCGGTGGACTATTTGGCCGGAGAAGGGATCCGGCGCTTTCCCCTGGAGGTTTCGTTTGCGGATTTCACCCATGTGCTTCGTCAGCTCCAGCGCGGACAGCTTTGCCACTTCAGCAATCTCCATCACCCCTGCTGGCCTAACCATGACCGCTGTACCCTGATCGTCTCCCCCATCTGTGAAAAAAGGGATCTGGCAGGGCAAGACGAGGAACTGCTTGTTTTGGGGAATATTTGTGGATCCCGTCCACCGGGGCAGATATTTACCGAGCGGGAACAACAGCTCATCCAACGGGTAGCCGGCCAATGTGCCATCGCCATTCGCCAAGCACGTCTTTATCAAACGATCCAGCGTCAGGTGCAACAGTTGCAGGAGCTCAACCAACTCAAAGATGAGTTTCTGCACATGGTCTCCCACGAAATGCGCACACCTCTCACCAACATGAAGCTGGCTATTGGGTTTCTATCTAAAGCCAACCTAACTGAGCGGGAAAGGCGCTACTTGCAGATTTTGGAGATGGAGACCAACCGCGAGCTGGAGTTAATCAACGACCTGTTGGAATTGCAAGCCCTCGAATCCGGAAACAAAGTCCTCAGACTTACCTGTTTATCTCCCCAGGAATGGATCCCCAATCTTGCCGAGCCCTTCCGGCTGCGGGCTGCGCAGCAAGGCCAACAGTTCCAGGTGGAATGGGATCCCGACCTTTGGCTCCTCTGCACGGATGAGAGCCTCTTGTCGCGGGTGGTCAGCGAGCTTTTAAACAATGCGTGTAAGTACACCCCCACTGGGGAAAGCATCTATTTGAGTGTGAGCCAGGCTAACTCCAATGGCCGTCCCGGCTGGCTGATCACGGTGCGCAATACAGGGGCGGAAATTCCTGCAGAAGCGTTGCCCCGCCTTTTTGAAAAGTTCTATCGCCTCCCCCAGTTGGATTGCCGCAACGCCGGGGGAACGGGCTTGGGTCTATCGCTGGTTCAAAAGGCAGTGGAGCTGATGGGCGGATCCCTGCGGGTGGAAAGCCACTCTCGGCAGGTGATGGTTCAGATGTGGTGCCCCCATCAGGGCAGCTTGTCGGAAACCCCAAGCAAGGCTTAGAGGGCAAGGCCAGCGCCTTGCGCAGGACTCGAACCTGCAACCATCGACTTAGAAGGTCGGTGCTCTATCCTTTGAGCTAGCAAGGCCGAAGAAAAGGGTGCAGAGCCATTATATCCCCGACCCAGTTCCCATTCTCTGACCCCGACCAACCTGCCTCTGACCTTGAGTTCTGCATTGTTGCTTGGGCAAATTGCGCGGTTTGCCTTAGGGAGCCAGGGCGGGATCCCTTCACCGTGGGAATGTTGGTTTTCGCTCAGGATATGAACGTCAAAGAGATCGTCTGCCAAGCTCTTGGAACGGGACGTCTGGGCGTCTCTCAGGAAACTTGACTGTACGGATAAGGAAGACTTGCAGACGGCAGATGCTTTGAGCAGATGCTTTGATCAGTGCCTTTTTGGATGGCGCTGTGCAGCGGGAGAGCCACAACTGGGCTCCCTGTGCATCGATCCCTTAAAATGGGCGAGCCGAAAGCAGAAAAGTACTCGTTTGAGTTCGAGGATCCCATGCAACCGAGCTATTGCGTCGGAGATAAGTCCAAAATGGGTGTTGAGGTGTCGAAAATTGGGATCCCCATGCCCTTGCTCCCTGATCCTGGCTCAGCTGCGGAAAAGAAAGCTGCCTCTGGCACTCAATCCCTGTCTCCGGCAGCCAAGCGCCTGTTGCGCCTCTACCACGGCGGTAGCTTCATCTTTCTGGGCCTGTTGTGGCTGGTGGTCGGGATCCCCAGTCTCTGGGCTTTGCGAGCGGATATAGCCCGCTTGTGGGATTACTTCACCTGGGCAGGCCTGCGATATGCCCTGTTTCACCGCCCAGGATGGCCCACCTTGGGGTTATTGCTCTGTGTCAGCTTCACGATGGGGATCCTGATTGCCCAAAGCCGCTATGAGCTGTTCGGCCTGTATCCGGTGGAGCGTCTCATGCTGGAGCAGCAATCCCGCTGGATCCTGTCCTTGCCGGTGTGGCATCCGCTGCGGCGCTGGTTGGTGCGCAGGTTGGATACTCAAGATTAGGTTTTGGCTGCTACTTGGGATCCCTGCCGGCACCGAGGCAAAATCTCGTTTGCGTGCGGCTGAAATCCCGCACAAGCACCACTTCCAAAGCAGCAGGAGAATTCAACCATGCTCAACCAAAGCCTCAGCCTGGGATTTTTCCGAGGAAGCCACAGACAGCTTCACAATCCGGGCCAGCCGAGCCTTACGACGAGCGGCTGTGTTTTTGTGCAGAACGCCGGTTTTGGCAGCTTTATCAATGCGGCTGAAAGCAGCACTCATAGCCGCCTGGATTTCCTGCAGAGTTTCTTGCTGTGGGTTGGCAGCGTAGGCAGCCGAGAGGGAGATCACTTTCTTCATCAGAGCGCGCACCATGGCTTTGGTGGCTTTATTGCGCAGCCGATTCCGCTCTGCGATCTGAACGCGCTTGATGGCAGATTTGATGCGTGGCATGGTTGAAAGGGAAGTTCCAGCGAAGATCCAGCATACCATCAGAGCTGGAAGCTCCACCAGTTCCTATTGTTCTCCGATGGGATCCCCATGTTCCAAGATTGCAGCTCGCAGATCCGCTTTAACCCACCTGCCCTTTTCTACGGGGTTGCCGCTTGCGATTTGGATCGGGATGGGGCCTTTGAGCTGTTTGTGTGCGGGTTCCGCGGCTCCAATCGAGTCTTGAAGTGGGATGGGCAAACCCTGGTGGATCAAGCAGACGACACCCTGGCCGATGCAGGGCGCATGGCAATTGGGGTGGCTGCCGCCGACTTTGACGGGGACGGGCAGGAAGAACTTTATGTCTTGAACACCGATACCTTCGGCGGGCGCAAGCGCTTTGGGGATCGCCTCTTCGACTGGCAGGGATCTCGCTGGGTGGACCTGTTCTCCCTGCCGCAAAACCAAGATGCCCTCAACTTGACGGCAGGTCGCTCTGTAGCTTGTGTGGATCGTCTTGGCCAGGGGAGCTATGGATTTTTCGTAGCCAACTACGGCGGCCCTATGCGCCTCTACGAGTTGGGCCCTAACCAAATGATCGCCGATGTGGCGCCAGAAGCGAGACTCAATCGGGTGACGGGCGGGCGGGGGTTGGTGGCCGTGCCCTTGGTCTCGCAGCGGATGGACATTTTTGCCGTCAATGAGCAGGGACCTAACTTTCTGTTTCGCAACCGGGGAGATGGCACCTTTGAAGAGATTGCCGCTGAGGTGGGCCTAGCAGATCCCGACGAGCATGGGCGCGGCGTGGCAGCGGTGGATCTGGATGGGGATGGACGGCTGGATTTGCTCTATGGCAACTGGGAAGGCCCCCATCGCCTCTGGATCCAGACCCCCAGCGGTTTTTTTAAGGATGTAGCCCCCCCTGAGCTGGCCAGGCCCTCTCGCATTCGCACGGTCATTGCTGCCGACTTCGACAACGACGGCTACCCAGAGCTGTTTTTCAACAACATCGGCGAGCCCAACCGTCTGTTTGCATGGCGCTCAGGCCGTTGGCAAGCCATTGACATTGGAGATGCTGCCGAGCCGCAGGGATTGGGGACAGGAGCAGCAGTGGCCGATGTGGATGGGGATGGTCGTCTGGAATTGTTGATTGCCCATGGGGAGTCTGGCGCCCAGCCTCTCAGCTTCTATCGCCCTCAGGCCAATGCCAACAACTGGCTGAGAGTTCTGCCCCTCACCCGCCAGGGAGCCCCGGCCCGCGGCGCGTTGGTAAGGCTGCTCACCTCCACCCGTACCCAGATCCAGGCCATCGACGCCGGCAGCGGCTACCTCTGTCAGATGGAGCCGGTGGCCCACTTTGGCCTGGGATCCGAAACAGGGGTCAAGGAAATCCAGATCCAGTGGCCGGATGGGAAACAGTTGCAGGTGGCCCACCCACCGGTCAACCAGCTTTTGCGGATCCCTTATCCCCGCTAGCCGCCAATCTGAGACATGGTGCGCCGGTAGGATCCCTGGCTGCCGGTATCCCGTCCTTTGAAGTTGATGTCCGGCTTGATGTCCAGCAGTTCTCGCACCTGCTGTCTTAGCCTTTCGGCAGGGATCCCAGCTCGCAGCGGATCCCGCAGGTTGATTTGGCCGGATTCGTTGAGCAGGCAAGGGCGCAGCCAACCGTCGCTGGATAGCCGCATGCGGTTGCATCGATCACAAAAGCACTCCGACATCTGGCTGATAAAGCCCAAGGTGCCTTTTGCCCCCGGGATTCGAAACACATCCGCCGGCCCATTGCCGGCCACAAACCCAGGTTCCAGGCCAAAGCGAGCGCGAATTCGCTGTCGCAGCACCTCAGACTCCACCCAGCCGGCCTGCTGGAAGAGGGCAGCATTGCCGATGGGCATAAACTCGATGAAGCGCACATGCCATTGCCGCTCCAGGGTAAGGGCAGCCAGATCTTCCACTTCCGATTCGTTGAGCCCAGGGATCACCACCACATTCAACTTGAGGGGATCAAACCCCACTTGGTGGGCAACTTGGATCCCGGCCCAGACCTGCCGCCAGCGATCCCGCCCCGTGATCAGTCGAAAGGTCTCGGGGTTGAGGGAATCAAAGCTGATGTTGATGCGGCGCAACCCCGCTTCATAGAGGAGTTGAGCTTTTTGGCTGAGGTTGAAGCCGTTGGTGGTAAGGGCCACATCTCTCACCCCAGGCAGGCTGCATAGAGCCCGGATGAGGTGCTCCAGCCCCGGCCTGAGCAGGGGTTCGCCGCCGGTGAGGCGAAAGCAATCGATCCCCAACGGCAAAAACACCTCTCGAACCAACGTGAGGATTTCCTCATCCGTTAAACGCTCTGGGGCTTGCAGCCACGTCAACTCCGCCTCGTCAGGCATGCAGTACTGGCAGCGGAAATTGCAGCGATCGATCAAGCTGATGCGCAGATAGTTAACGGTCGGCATGGCAACCTAGGCCAGAAACAGATGGGGCACCCCTCCCCCCAGAGTGCCGAGCAACGCCGAGGACCCTTTCCGTTGCCTCTGGAAAACCTCCCAGCGTCTCCATCCGCAAAGGCAGCGGGGGAACTGTCCCGAGGCTTGCAACTTGCAGTGGCCACACCTCCAGTTTGCAGGATACTACGAAGATTGAGGTGCAAATCTCTACTCGGCAGAGCCAGGGATCCCTGCCCATTCGGGTTGAACAGGCCGCTGCCAGCGTTCCCACCAGGCCAGCACAGACTCAGGTGGGTGGCTGTCGTGGCTGCCGTTGGCATTGGCGGGGAGGGGGGGAGAGGGAGGTGGGGCCGGCGGTGTCAGCCAACTGACAGGCGCGGGGATCAGACAACTGGGGTGGAGAGGGCGCAGATCGCGGTAGTGGCTGCTGCGAATGGCCAGGATCTCCTGCTGAATGATGTCTGGGGGTTCTCCCAACTCCAGCAACACATGGCTGCACAGCCCCAGGCTGGCCTCAAATTCGGGGTGGACGACTTCTCTGGCCCCCAACTGATAGAGCTGTTCGATGTCTTCCTTGTCGGTAGCTCGCACCACCACATCCAATTGCGGCGCCAACTCCAGAGCTCGTTTCAGGCAGAGGCGGATGCTCATGCGATCCGGCAGAGCAATAACCAGGGCGCGGGCCTGGGGCAGGCAAGCTTTCTCCAGCACCAACGGGCTGGCGGCATTCCCATACAAGTAAGGGATCCCACGGGAACGCAGGTGTTGGATCACCCGTTCTGATTGATCAATGACCAAGAGGGGGTGACGACGGGCTTCGAGAATGCGCACAATGTCTTGCCCCACCTGCCCATAGCCGCACACCACCACGTGCCCCTGTTGAGGAGCATCGGGGGCCAAAGCGCGGGGCCGCTCGCCCGATTCCAACCAGCGGGCCAAGAAGGGGATCCCGTGTAGCCCGGAAAACAGTCGAGGAGCGCCCCTCAGCAGAAAGGGAGTGAGCAGAAGGGTAACGGCTGTGGTGCTGACAATCAACAAATAGATCTGTCGCGACACCAACCCCAACGCCTGCCCCTCGCTGGCCAGCACAAAGGAAAATTCGCCGATTTGCGATAAGCCCAGCCCCACCACCACCGCTGCCGGCAGAGTGTAACCAAACAGCCGCGCCAAGGGAGCCACGATGCAAAACTTGCCCACCATCACCAGACCCACCAGCCCCAGGATCAGCAACAGATGGCCGAGGATAAAGCTGGGATCGATGAGCATGCCGATGGCCGCAAAAAAGAGAGCAGCAAACACATCTCGCAAAGGCTCTACATAGTCCAGGGTTTGGTCGGCGTACTCCACCTCCGAGATCATCAGCCCGGCAATGAAGGCCCCAATCTCGCTGGAAATGCCCAGCCGCTCCGTCAACAGGGCAATCCCCACGCAGAGGCTGATCACCCCCAGCAGAAACACCTCTTTGCTCTCCTGCTGAGCCAGCAGACGCAGGAAACCGGGAACCAGCCAAATCCCGCCTACCACCGCCCCCAGCCCCACCAAGCCGATTTCTGCCAAGGCCCTGGCCAGGGATCCCGCCAGCTCCGGCAAGGGACAATCCAAAGCCGGCAACACCGCCAACATCAGCCCCACCGCCAAATCTTGCACAATCAGGATCCCCAACATGGCTTGGGCTTGGGGAGTGTCCATCTGGTTGGTCTCGGTGAGGCTTTTGAGCACCACCGCCGTGGAAGACAAGGAGAGTACGGCCCCTAAAAAGATCCCTTGCACCGGCGTCAACCAGCCGCTGACCACTGCCAGCACCGCCGTGATGAAAATCGTCAGGCCAATTTGCAAAATGCCTCCGCCAACGGCGATCCCCCGCACTTTGCGCAATTCTTTCAGGGAAAACTCCACCCCCAAGGTGAACAGCAAAAAGGTCACCCCAAACTGGGCCAAGGTTTCCACCTGAACCAACTCTTTGATCCACCCCAACCCGGTTGGCCCCACCAAGATCCCGGCCAGTAAGTAGCCGAGCAACACCGGCTGCCTCAGCAGCGAAGCCAAGAATCCACCTGCTGCCGCTGCCGCCAATACCGTCACAATGTCCAAAATCAGACGAAAGTCTTCCTGCACAGGGCACCCACCAAGGAATGTGAACTTTTGTAGCCAATCCTGAGGATTCTTCCACGATAATGCTTCCTCTGGCATCTCGGACAGAGTGGAGAACCTGGCCCCAAGCCCTGCACCTTACTTCCCCCAGGGATCCCGGCTGGCCCAGCCCGGATTCAGATCCAGCCTGGATTCAGAGGAAGCTGGACGGAAACTCAGTGGAAATTTTTGTTAAAACTTGCTGGCAATACCTCAAAACCGTAGCTTATAATACAGAATGTAGATAGAAATCGTTCATCCTCTCGCGTGCTGGGCGGCTCGTTAATGTAGGTAGAGCGACATCACGGCCAGAGGACGGAAGTAGGGAGATATCCCGAAGGAACGCGCCTCAACTCTTCTGGTAACCGTGTGGCTTCTCTTGTCTCTCAGGAGAAGGCGAACGGATGAAAACTCAACTCATTGGAGGCGAAGATCATGGCACTCTTTTACCGTGGCGTCGATTACACCCCCTCTTCTGCAACTGCAGCGGTTTCTCCCGGCAAAGTGGGGGGTCGTTACCGGGGGCTGGACTGGCGGTTCCGCCACCTGAGCAAGCCGGTGGTTTTGCCCACCAACCTTGACCTGCTCTATCGAGGTGTTGCTCATCATCTCAAGGCGGCCGAAGGGCCGGCTCAACCCGTTCAGACGGCAGAGGCATCTGCCCCGGTGGCTGCCAATGGCCGTTCTCATGTCTTGGATGAGCTGTCTCGCCGCTTGATGATGAGCCATCAACGCTTGATTCGGATTCGCCAGCAATCCATGCTGCTCCGCGGTACAGAGCAGATTGGCCTGCATGTCAACGTGCGCAACTTCTGGAACCGCATCCAAGGAAAAGTGCATCCCACCTTTCGGCTCAACTACGACCGTAGCCGTGTCAGCATGAGCTGATCTGCCCGTAACTGTTGATGCTCTGGCATGAGCTCAGCGAGAAGGGATCCCGGCTGGGGATCCCCTTTTGGTTTCTGGGTTGAGCTTCCTCAGGTCGATGGACGGCACAGGACGCTTCAACGCTGGCACGAGGTGCTGTTGACCAAAAGTAGCTAAGTTGCCCAAGGGATCCACAATTGAGGGGTGCTATTTCCTCGGAAAAAAACGGGATCCCATCAGGGATCCCGCTGCAGAATCGGCCACACCGCTTAGGCGTCGAAGTAAAGGGCGAACTCGTAGGGGTGAGGCCGCAGATTGATGGGGTTGATCTCGTTGTCGATCTTGTACTCGATATAGGTCTGGATCAGATCTTCGGTGAAGACGCCTCCCTCCAGCAAGAAGGCATGATCCTTCTGCAAGCTTTCCAGGGCATCCAGCAGGGATCCAGGCGTGGAAGGGATCTTGGCCAGCTCTTCCGGCTCCAGATCGTAGATATCTTTGTCCAAGGGCTCGCCGGGATGGATCTTATTCTTGATCCCGTCCAGACCTGCCATCAACATGGCCGAGAAGGCGATGTAGGGATTGCAGGTGGCATCCGGGCAGCGGAACTCCAGACGCTTGGCTTTGGGATTGTTGCCGGTCACCGGAATGCGAATGGCAGCGGAACGGTTGCCCTGGGAGTAAGCCAGGTTCACCGGCGCCTCGAAGCCGGGCACCAAGCGCTTGTAGGAGTTGGTGGTGGGGTTGGTGAAGGCCAGGATTGCCGGGGCATGCTTGAGCAGGCCACCGATGTAGTAGAGAGCTGTCTCGCTCAGGTTGGCATAGGTGCCTTCGCTGTAGAACAGGGGCTGGCCATCCTTCCAGAGGGACTGGTGGGTGTGCATGCCAGTGCCGTTGTCGTTAAATAGGGGCTTGGGCATGAAGGTGACGGTTTTGCCGTGCTTGCGGGCCACGTTCCGGAGCACGTATTTGTAAACCATCATGTAGTCGGCAGCCGTGATCAGATCGGCAAAGCGATAGCCCAACTCCCCTTGCCCGCCGGTAGCCACCTCGTGGTGATGCTTCTCGATGGGCACCCCCAACTTGCCCATGGTCAGCAGCATCTCGGTGCGGATGTTTTGATGGGCATCGGTGGGCGGGGCCGGGAAATAGCCCTCTTTGTAGCGAGGCTTGTAGCCCAGGTTGCCACCTTTCTCCTCGCGGCCCGAGTTCCAGCGACCTTCGATGGAATCCACGAAGTAGTAGGCCGAGTTTTGGGTTTGGTCGAAACGAACATCCTCAAAGATGAAAAACTCTGCCTCCGGCCCGAAGTAGGCAGTATCGGCAATGCCCGTCGATTGCAGATAGGCAACGGCACGGGCGGCAAGGCTGCGGGGACAACGGCTATAAGGCTGGCCGGTGCGCGGCTCAACAATGCTGCAAGTTATGCTGAGGGTGGGCACCTCCAGAAAGGGATCGATCCAAGCCGTCTTGGGATCCGGCACCATGTACATGTCCGACTCGTTGATCGCTTTCCAGCCCCGGATACTGGATCCGTCAAAGGGAAGCCCCTCGGTGAAGGTTTCTTCCTTGATCATCGAGGTGTGGAAGGAAACATGCTGCCAGGTGCCAAAGATATCCACAAACTTGAGATCCACTATCTGGACGTTGTTGTCCTGGATCATCTGAAGCACTTCTTGGGGCGTGGATGCCATTACTCTCTCCTGATTGGGTTGCGGTTAAGACTGGGGGAACTGTGGCTGAAACAAATGGGATCCCAGCAGGTGATCCCCACGCTTCGACCCAGACAGGCCAAAAACGCTCACTCATCCTAGAAAGGCCAACACGGGCATTTTGTAGTTTCTGATACAAAATTGCTTTGAGCCTGGCCTTCTGACCCACTTGCTGGCTATCTCGGACACCGCTTTTTCGCTCATCGGAGTCGCTCCCCTTTCCCTGTTGGTTTTGGTCAATCCAGATGGGGTGTTGGGGATCCAGAACTTGAGCAATGGCCGCCACCCTGCCAACCTCTGGGCAGAAATAACCGGATGGGGCGGGCAAAACCCTGCCCCGGTTGCCTGAGGCGAGCGAAAATTAGGATCAGCAGGCCCCCAGCTCGCCCGGTTTGCCAAAGGGTGTTAAGCTAAAGCGTAGTCGTTATGAGTTTGACTTTTAGTCCTGTTGCAGAAGGAGAGACATCGGATGACAGAGCAAAGTCGGGTTGAGAATGTGGTGATTATCGGCTCCGGCCCTGCTGGGTTTACAGCAGCCATTTACGCTGGGCGTGCCAACCTGAAGCCGGTTGTGTTTGAGGGGTTCCAGGCGGGCGGGATCCCGGGCGGGCAACTGATGACCACCACCGAGGTGGAAAACTTTCCGGGCTTTCCCGAGGGCATCACCGGCCCCCAACTGATGAAGAACATGCGGGCTCAAGCGCAGCGGTGGGGGGCAGAACTTTACACCGAAGATGTCACCTTTGTGGATTTAAGCCAGCGGCCCTTTGTCGTCCGTTCTGACGAGCGGGAATTGCGCACCCACAGCCTGATCATCGCCACCGGGGCCACAGCCAAGCGCCTACACCTGCCGGGGGAGGAGACCTACTGGAACCGGGGCATGTCAGCTTGTGCTGTCTGCGATGGGGCTATGCCCATGTTCAGAGGGGTGGAATTGGTGGTGATCGGCGGCGGCGATACTGCCTGTGAGGAGGCCACCTACCTGACCAAGTTTGGATCCCACGTGCACATGCTGGTGCGCAGCGACAAAATGCGGGCCAGCAAGGCCATGCAGGATCGTGTTCTCAACAACCCCAAGATCACTGTGCACTGGAACACCGAGGCGGTGGAAGTGATGGGCGACGGCCTGCGCCTGACCGGGGTGAAAGTGCGGAACAACCAAACCGGCGAAATACGCGAGATGTCAGTGGGTGGCCTATTTTATGCCATTGGCCACAAGCCCAACACCGACTTGTTCAAAGGACAACTGGAACTGGATGAAGTCGGCTACATCGTCACCCGCCCGGGATCCGTGGCCACCAGTGTGGAGGGGGTGTTTGCCGCCGGCGACGTGCAGGATCACGAGTTTCGTCAGGCGATTACCGCTGCCGGCACTGGCTGTATGGCGGCCATGTTGGCAGAGCGCTGGCTCTCGGAACACGGCTTGGCCCAGGAGTATCACGTCCTTCCCCAAAGCCATCCTGAACCCAGCCCTGCTGCGACTTCTGCGGCAGAGTCTGCTGGGGATCCTGCTGTTGAGGAGGCCAGCTTTGAGGAGAATGGACAGGATGACTTAGACTTCAGCAAGACTTGCCATGAGGGGAGCTATGCCCTGCGGCGACTCTACCACGAAAGCGATCGCCTGCTCATGGTCAAGTACACCGCCCCCACCTGTGCCCCTTGTCATGCCCTCAAGCCGATCTTGAACAAGATCATCGATGAGTTCTCGGACAAGCTGCACGTGGTGGAGATCGACATCGAGAAAGATCCGGAGATTGCAGAAGCAGGGGGGGTGACGGGCACCCCAACGGTGCAGTTTTTCAAAGACAAGGCCCTGGTGGCCCAGTTGGTCGGCGTTAAGCCCAAATCCCAATATCGAGAGGTGATCCAGGCAAATTTGTGTTAGGACATTTTCCCCGTCCTCTTCAACCCCTGGCTTTAAGGGGTGGTCGTGGGTTATGCCTTGGTTTGAGCTATTCCCTCGCCGCCGATCCCTTTCCCAGAACGAGAGGAGGGCTAGGGATAATCCAACGAAGCAGTTTCATTTGGATTGGAAATAACTGGGGTCTGGATGGTCTGCAAAGGCGCCGTGATAGGCGGCCTGCATTGCCGCCAAAGACACCACCAGTAAGGGATCCTCTTCTGCCGTCCTTAAGAGCAGGGGATCCGCAGGGGATCCCACCTCTCCCAAAAGCTGCCACTGGCCGGCAAGCTGCGCTTCTAAGTAGGCTTCCCAAGCAAAGCGCTGGGCCGGATCCACAGAAACCAGGATGCGGCTGGATCCCTCGCCAAACAGGGCCTGATCCCAGCGCAAGGATCCAGGAGCCAGGGAGAGGGTTGCGCCGCGGCCTCCGCTCAAGCAGGCTTCTGCCAAAGCCACAGCCAATCCCCCCTCGCTGCAGTCGTGGGCAGAGCGCACCCAGCCCTGGCGGATTCCATGGCGACAGGCAGCTTGCACCCGCTTTTCCAATTCCAGATCCACTGGCGCGGGCCGGCCCGTAACTTGCTGGTGGATGACCGCCAAATACTCGCTGCCCCCCAAGCTGGTGAGGGCCTGGGATCCCAGGAGGTAAATGAGATCCCCTGCTTGCTGCCACCCCTGGCCACAGATGCATTTCAAGTCGGGAATGAGACCCACCATGCCAATGACAGGGGTAGGGTAGATAGCCTGCGATCCCTGGGGGGTGAGGGTCTCGTTGTAGAGAGAAACGTTTCCCCCCGTTACCGGCGTACCGAGGGCACGGCAGGCATCTCCAATCCCCCGACAGGCCAGGGCCAGCTGCCAGTACACCACCGGGTTTTCGGGATTGCCAAAGTTAAGGTTATCGGTAACAGCTAGGGGATCGGCCCCCACACAGGTGAGGTTGCGGGCAGCTTCCGCCACGGCTGCCTTGGCCCCCTCGTAGGGATCCAAATACACCCAGCGGCCATTGCCATCCAGGGTGGCAGCGATGGCCTTGCGGGAAGCTCGCAGGGGCGGCACCTCGCCCACGCCAAACTTTTGGGAACGGATGCGGATAACCGCCGCATCTCCCTGGCCCGGCCAAAGGACGGTGTTGTTTTGCACCTGGTGGTCGTATTGGCGATAGATCCAGGCTTTGCTGGCCAGGGTGGGGCTGGCCAAAAGCTGCAGCAGCACCTCTTTCCATGCCAGCGTTGCCTGAGTGAGGTGGATCCCCTGGCAATCACAAGGGGGTAGAGTGGCGGGATCCCATTGCCACGCTGCCTGCACGTAGGCTGGCGGCTCTGGCAACACCGGACGGACATAGACGGGGGTGTCTTCGGCCAAAGCCCGCGCCGGCACCTGCACCACGCAGGATCCCTGGTGCCAGATCTCCACCAGCGGCTCGGCAATGACTTCCCCGGCCACACTAGCTTGCAAACCCCAGCGGTGGAAGATCTCCATCACCTCCGCCTCGCGGCCTTTTTGCACCACCAGCAGCATCCGCTCCTGGGATTCCGAGAGCAGGTATTCCCAGGCAGCCATGCCGCTTTCCCGCGCCGGCACTCGGTCGAGGTCAAAGCGGATCCCCACCCCTCCCTTGGCGGCCATCTCCGCGGTGGAGCAGGTGATCCCGGCTGCCCCCATATCCTGGGCAGCCACCACAGCTCCTGTGGCAAAGGCCTCCAGACAGGCCTCGATGAGGCACTTGCCCAGGAAGGGATCCCCCACCTGCACTGCCGGCCGATCCTGCTGCGCATCCTCCTTGAGCTCGGCGCTGGCAAAGCTGGCGCCGCGGATGCCATCCCGCCCGGTGGTGGCGCCCACGTACAAGACCGGGTTCCCCACCCCCCGCGCTGCCGATTTCACCACTGCCGGCGTCTCCAGCAGCCCCAGAGCCATGACGTTGACCAAGGGATTGCCGCTGTAGCAGGGATCCACCGCCACTTCTCCCCCCACTGTGGGTACCCCGACACAGTTGCCGTAGTGGGCGATCCCTTCCACCACCCTGGCCATGAGGCGGCGGTTGCGGGGATCGGTCAGCGGCCCAAAGCGCAGCGAGTTAAGCAGGGCAATGGGACGGGCGCCCAGGGTAAAGATATCCCGCAGGATCCCTCCCACGCCGGTAGCTGCCCCCTGGAAGGGCTCCACTGCCGAAGGATGGTTGTGGGACTCGATCTTAAACGCCAGCCAATCCCCCTCCCCCAGATCCACTACGCCGGCATTTTCCCCCGGCCCCACCACTACCCGCTCTCCGGTGGTGGGAAAGTTTTTCAGCAGAGGGCGGGAGTTTTTGTAGCAGCAGTGCTCTGACCACATCACCCCAAACATGGCCAGCTCGTTGGGGTTGGGATCCCGGCCCAGCTGCTGCTGGATCTGTTGATATTCCGCCGGGGAAAGGCCGTGGGCTTTTAAGTCTTCGAGAGTATAGGGCATAGTGCTGATACATTTACGCTGAACACTGCTGAACATCACTGTTCAACTATGCAGCGATAGCATTCTGTTTGTTTCCAAACAGAATGGCGGTACCCCGCAAAGCTTTGAGTAGAATACCCAAAGCGCAGTTTCCGTGTCGTCTTACTACCAATTTTCTGCTTTGCTTTGGCTACCATGTTGGCAGACTCGAAAGTAAACAGAAAGATCAACTGGTAGTAATCCGTACTGAACATATTATACATTATTTTCAGTATAGTTGAGCTTATTATTGACTAGAGTCATGCTCCAATTGCCCCTAGCTTAGGTCAACAACCCAGGGCCCAAGAGACGGGCCTGACGCTCTTCCAGTATGCGGCTTAAGGGGGGCCAGCGCTTCAGGTCGGGGTCTTGGACAATAAGCTGCTCTGCCGCCTGGCGGGCCAGCTGCAGCACCTCTTGATCCTCCATGAGACTGGCCAGGGCAAAATCCGGCAGCCCCGACTGGCGGGTGCCCATCACCTCCCCTGGGCCGCGGAAGCGCAGATCCATCTCGGCAATGAAAAACCCGTCGTGGGACTGCTCCAGCACCTTCAGCCGCCGCAGGGCCTCCTCGCTTTTGGATCCTGTCATCAGGATGCAGTAGGCTTGGTCAGATCCCCGTCCTACCCGCCCCCGCAGTTGGTGCAGTTGGGAGAGCCCAAAGCGCTCCGCATGCTCCACCAGCATCACCGAGGCATTGGGCACATCTACCCCCACCTCCACCACCGTGGTAGAGACCAGAATATCCAGCTCCCGCCGGCGAAAGGCCGCAATGACAGCTTCCTTCTCGCTACTGGTCAAGCGCCCGTGCAGCAGGCCCACCCGAAATTGGGGGAAGACCTTTTCCTGCAGACGCTGGTGTTCCTCGATGGCGGATTTGAGATCCAGCTTCTCCGACTCCTCAATGAGAGGCAGCACCACGTAAGCCTGCCGCCCTTGGGCAATTTCCCGCTCGATAAGCCGCATCACCTGCAGGCGATCCCCTGGCCGGGCTACCAGGGTGTGCACGGGCTTGCGCCCCGGCGGCAGCTCGTCAATTTGGGTAACATCCAGATCCCCATGCAGGGCCAGGGTGAGGGTGCGGGGGATGGGGGTGGCGGTCATGGTGAGCACATCGGGGTGATCCCCTTTCTGTTGCAGGGCGGCCCGCTGCTCCACGCCAAAGCGGTGCTGCTCGTCGATGACCACCAAGCCCAGGTTGCGAAACTGCACTGCCGGCTGGATGAGAGCATGGGTGCCCACCACCAAGGGCAATTCCCCAGTCTGCAACTGCCGCAGGATCTCCCGGCGTTTGGCGGGAGGGGTGGAGCCGGTCAACAGTTCGACGGGCACCTGTAGCTGGCTGAGCCATTCCACCAACTTGCGGTAGTGTTGCTCGGCCAAGACCTCGGTGGGAGCCATGAGGGCCGTTTGCCAGCCGGATTGAATGGCTGCCAGCAAAGCCGCCACCGCCACCACGGTTTTGCCGGATCCCACATCTCCCTGCAAGAGGCGGTTCATGGGCAAGGGATCCCGCAGATCCGCTAGGATCTCGTCGATGGCCCGCTGCTGGGCAGCCGTGAGCTGAAAGGGCAGGATTTGATAGAAGCGATCCAATAGCTCCCCTCTAGCCGGCTGGTAACGGGGCACGGCCTGGGCTTGGGTGCGGTAGCGCTGCCGCCGCTGCAAGAGGCCCAATTGCAGGTAGAAGAACTCGTCAAACACCAACCTTCGCCGCGCTTGGGCCAGACATTCTGCCGTCTCGGGAAAATGAATCTGCTGCAGCGCCGTGGGCAGATCCAACAGGTGAAACTGCTGTTTTAAGTCGGGGGGCAAGGGATCCTCCACCAACGCCGCCGCCGGCAGGGCCAGTTGCACCGCCTTGCGCACCAGATCGGCGGGGATCCCTTCTGAGAGAGGGTAGACGGGCAGGATCTTGCCAACCCCAGAACTGTCCTGCAGGCTGCCCTCGCTGGCCAGTACTTCAATTTGGGGGTTGTCCAACGTCAGGCCCAGCCTACCCTTTTTCACCAAGCCACTGGCAGCCACCACCGCTCCCTTGGGGTATTGCCGCTCCAGAGAAGCTTGCCAACTGCGCTGGGCAAACTGCCGCCCGCTGTAGAAGCGGCTGAGGGTGAGGGTGCCGCTCTTGTCGGCGATTTTCAAGTTAAAGATGGTCAGGGTGGGGTTTTTGGGGCTGGTGAAGCAGGTGCAGCTTTTAACCGTCCCCACCAGAGTCACGGTTTCTCCCACCTTGGCCTGGCGGATGAGCACCTGCTGGGAGTAGTCCAGGTGATCCCGGGGAAAGTAGTACAGGGCATCCCGCACGGTGTGCAGGCCCAGTTGTGCCAGCTTTTCCGCCGACTTGGGGCCAATGCCTTTGAGAAATTGCAGCGGCTGCTCCAGGCTAAGGCTGGCGGGGAGAGGCGGGGAAATGGGGCTCTGGGAACCCCACCGCTGTTGCGACGAGGCCGCCAGCGGGCTAGGTGGGTGGGAACGAGGGCTCCGCCCCGTTGGTGCGAACGGTTGGGGCTGCTCTTGCTGACGTCGGACTCGCTCCAGCCAGCGGCGAGTTTCGGCCACCAGGTGCTGGCGTTCGGGCAGCTCCAGCTCGGAATACAGGGTATAGCGGGATCCCAGTTCTCGCCACCGCCGCCGGTCATCTCCATTCAGCACCCAGTCGGAGGGGGGATCCTGTCCGAACACGCTCCCCAAAAATTGGGAGAAGGTCTGCTCTCGCCCCCGCAGGTCGGTAAACCCCACCTCTGCTTCTAGGGAAAGGGCGCGCTGAAGCCGCTGTAGATCCACCTGGCTCAAGTTGCTTGGCTGCCGGGAGTGCTCCTTATCAATCCAACTTTAGCCAACAACGGCAGGACAACCGAAGGAGTGCAGCAGCGCAAGCCACACTTTCCATTCCTTGATAAAGAAAAAAGCCTGCCTTATTACTCCGCAACACTGTCGTGACGGGGCAGGCCGAAGGGATCCAGAGGCACTTTTTGGGAGATGCAGGAGCTTTAGCTGCGGGCCAGGGCGGATCCCAAAAGCAGAGCCATCACTGCCGGCACCAAGGCAATCGCCAGGATGGTGAAAACTTGTGCGTCCGTCATAACCAACTCCCTAACAGTGGAATTGCACAAAAGTCAGCCCCCTCACTCTACCGTAGCTTGAGGGGTAGCCTTGACACCGAGAAGAAAAGCTCAACATTCTTTACAAAGCAGCCCTTGCCCATCCCGCTTGACCGTGGCTCCCAGATCCTCTGCTTGGATCGATGTTGCTCCGCAACGCTGTCGCGACTGACATTCTCCCCACCCCTAAAGCAAGGGATTCTTTCTCAGTTTTGGGGCTTTACCCCAGGCAGAAAGGCCGGGGCCTGCGCTGCTGGTTTGCGGGTCATGCTACGATGTTGCTCCGCAACGCCGTCGCGACGGCGAAGCAGTTCTTGCCCATTCCTCCTGCGAAGTTCGGTCTTGGCGTCATCATGGTAGCTGCTCCACAAAGTCTGACCACCCTACGGGATAACCTGGCCATCCTGGCGGAAACGGATCCCGTTGTTTACCGCCTGATCCAGCAAGAGCTCAACCGGCAGCGGGATCACCTGGAGATGATCGCCAGCGAGAACTTCACTTCTCCTGCTGTCTTGGCCGCCCAGGGCTCGGTGCTCACCAACAAGTATGCAGAAGGGCTGCCGGGCAAACGCTACTACGGCGGCTGTGAGTTTATTGACGAGATTGAACAGCTGGCCATTGACCGGGCTAAGCAATTGTTCGGGGCAGCCCACGCCAATGTGCAGCCCCACTCGGGGGCGCAGGCCAATTTCGCTGTTTTCCTGGCCCTGCTGCAGCCAGGAGACACAATTATGGGCATGGATCTGGCCCACGGCGGCCACCTTACCCACGGCTCCCCGGTAAACGTCTCCGGCAAGTGGTTCCGCGTGGTGCACTACGGGGTGCATCCGCAGACGGAGCGGATTGATTTTGACCAAGTGCGGGATCTGGCCCTGCAGCACCGGCCCAAGCTGATCATCTGCGGCTACTCTGCCTATCCGCGGACAATTGACTTTGCCGCTTTCCGCGCCATTGCCGACGAGGTGGGGGCCTATCTTCTGGCCGACATTGCCCACATTGCCGGCTTGGTGGCCACTGGACATCACCCCAACCCCGTGCCCCTCTGCGATGTGGTGACCACCACTACCCACAAGACGCTGCGAGGGCCGCGCGGGGGACTCATTCTCACCCGCGACCCAGAATTGGGCAAAAAGCTGGATAAGGCAGTGTTCCCCGGCAGCCAGGGGGGGCCGCTGGAGCATGTTATTGCTGGCAAGGCGGTGGCCTTTGGAGAAGCCCTGCAGCCCAGCTTTGCCCAGTACTCGGCCCAAGTTATCGCCAATGCCCAAGCCCTGGCGGGATCCCTGCAACGGCGGGGCATTCGGCTGGTTTCCGGGGGCACCGACAATCACCTGATGTTGCTGGATCTGCGCTCGGTTTCGGCGGTGCTGGAAAAAACTGGGGCGGCGGATCCGGTAATGACGGGCAAACGGGCGGATCGGCTGATGGGGGAGATCCACATCACCGCCAATAAGAACACCATTCCCTTCGACCCACAGCCGCCCTTTGTAGCTAGCGGCCTGCGTCTGGGATCCCCAGCCTTGACCACCCGCGGCTTGGGGCCAGTAGAATTTGAGGAAATTGGGGAGATCATCGCCGATTGTCTGTTTCAGCCTGAGGAGCCTGCTGTATTGGAAGAGTGTCGCCAGCGGGTGGCTCAGCTCTGTCGCCGTTTCCCCCTCTACCCCCACTTGGGATAACCGCAATCCTCGCCACGGCTTGCTATGCCCTACTTGGTTGCCTTTCTGGCTGCTGCCTGTGTGGTTCTGTGGGCAACCCCGGTGGTGAAGGCGGTCGGGATCCGCAGTGGCCAGTTGGACTTTCCCGACGAGCGCAAGATCCACCGGCAGCCGATGGTACGCCTGGGGGGGGTTTCCATCTTTTTTGGGAACTTGGTGGCCCTGCTGTTGCTCTGGGGAGCCGGAGCTTTTGGGGGCTTGCGCACCGAGCAGGAGTACGAGATTTGGGGGGTGACGATCGGTGGGGTTTTGTTTTTTTTGATTGGCCTGGCGGACGACCTGTTTCACCTGTCGCCTTTTTCCCGCTTGTTGATGCAATTCGGCGTGGCTGCTGCCGCTTGGGGAGTAGGGGTGCGCATTGAGTTCGTCAACCTGCCCGGGAGAGGGATCTGGCCCTTTCCGGTGTGGTTGAGCCTGCTGATTACCTTGCTCTGGCTGGTGGGGATGGCCAACGCCATCAACTTCATGGACGGGCTGGATGGGCTGGCGGCAGGGGTGTCGGGAATTGCGGCAGTGGTGATGCTGATCGTAACCCTGCTGCTGGATCGACCGGCGGCGGCCATGCTGGCGGCGGCTTTGGCGGGAGCTTGCCTAGGCTTTTTGCGCTACAACTTCAACCCAGCGCAGATCTTCATGGGGGATGGAGGGGCCTATTTTTTGGGCTTTACCCTGGCTGGGATTGGGGTGATCGGGGTGGCCAAGGGGGTGACCACGCTGGCAGTAGCCCTGCCTTTCTTTATCCTGGCGGTGCCGATCCTGGATATGTCCACCGTGATCCTCAAACGGCTGGCCAGGGGGAAGTCGCCTTTCCATCCCGACAAAGGCCACCTGCACCACCGTCTGCTCAAAGCTGGCCTATCCCATCGGCATTCAGTGCTGCTCATCTACGCCATGACCCTCTGGGGGGGATCCCTGGCCTTGGCCTTGGCGGGCTTGCCGGCAGGAGGCACCTACCTGGGCGGGGCCTCGCTGGTGCTGGGGGGGGTGGCCTGGGGGGCTTGGCAACGGCATCGCCAACGGCGACGAGCTTTGCCCTCGGAGGACAGGCCCGAACAGGAATATGTTGCTCCGCAATGCTGTTGCGACCAGGAATGTAAAGAAGATTGAGCTGGGCTTGTTCTCCATCGCTCGCCTGCCTAGACTGGAGGCGCTCTATATTTGTTGTTTTTTGTTTTGTTGTTTTTTGTTTAGCTCTGTGTTGCCTCATGCGCCCCACACCTGAGTTGGCAGCTCTCCTGCGCCGCACCGCGGATCGTATCCAATCCCAACACTGGGGCTTCTGGGACTGGGAGTACTGCTGGCGGGACAGCACCCGCTGCAATTGCGGCCTGTTGGTGCGAGAAGCCCTGGGCTGGGATCGGCAGCAACTCAGCCTGCGCATCCACCGCGGCACCTGGCGCTCCATCGCCCAAACCGCCTACCGAACTGTTGCCCTGGCCTTGAGGGATCCCTGGCAACCGGAAGGGCGCTGCGAGTCCACCGGCCTGCGGCTGGGGTATGTGTTCGAGAAAATGGCAGAGCTGGGGTTCGACCAACCGGAAGACTTTGCCGCCCTGGAGGAGCTGAGCGATCCCGTAATTCTGGCCCGCCTGGCGGAAAAAGGTGTGGAGCCAGCACAGCGCGACCAGGCGATCCATGTGGCGCTTTACATGCGGGAACTGGCGGACTGGATTGACGAACAACTGCAGGCGCAGGCTCAGATCAGCCGCTTGAGCCAACCTTTGCCCAAAACACCAGGGATCCTCGTCCAACAGTCGGTGCACCTTACTTGAGGAACTCAGTTGCCTTCCTCTACCATCACCACATGGGCAGGGATCCCAGGGGGAAGAGCCTTGCAGCCGGACAAAAAGGCCAGCTCGATTAAGAAGGCAAATCCCCCCACCTCAGCGCCGCTCTGGGCCACCAATTGGGCGGTGGCAGCGGCTGTACCCCCGGTGGCAATGACATCATCCACGATCAACACCCGCTCTCCAGGCCGCAGGGCGTGGGCGTGCAGTTGGAGCTGGTCTTGGCCGTATTCCAGGCTGTAAGTCTGGCTGAGCACCGGCGGCGGCAGTTTGCCTGGCTTGCGAACCGGGACAAAGCCCAAGCCCAGGTGTTGTGCCAAAGCAGCCCCTAAAATGAACCCCCGCGACTCGATGCCGACCACATAATCTAGGGATCCCATGCCGGTGGTGCCGGCGGCCAACTGTTCAATAGCCGCCCGGAAGCCTGCCGGATCCTGCAGCAGGGGGGTCATATCCCGAAAGAGGATGCCGGGTCTGGGAAAATCGGGCACCAAGCGAATGAGGGCTCGCAGATCCATCCTGTTTTCCTCGCTGGCCAGTGGCTTGCTGTTCGCGCTATTCGGACGGAGTCCTCAAAGGACGCTCCAAGCAACCCATCATACTCGGTTAGCTTGTGGGCAGATGGGATCCCTTTTGGTCAGTCGAGCAACGGGGAAGATTTTCTATAATTGGCAAGGCTAGGGGCCGCGGCTCACCTGGTCACCCATCTGTGAACTCGGAGACTTCTCATGCGTTATTACATGGCCATCGACTCCAATCCCCTAGCCAGTTTGCCGCTGGCTCTGTTTGGGGTGAGCAGCGAGGCGGCCTATGTCGATCTGCTGCAAGACAAGCTCATTGTGCGGGCGGGCAGCCTGTTCAACGAGACGTTCTCCCTGAGCGAGTTGGGACAAGGGGAGCGCTTCCCCTGGCCTTGGTACTACGGACTGGGCGTGCGCACCGATTTTCAGGGGATCGTTGGCCCGGTCACCAGCACCCAAGGGGTGATCGCCATTCCACTGGTGCAGGAAAAGCCTCTTTTTATTCCGTTGCTGGGGCCGGTGGGGCTGCAAGTGCCCTGCAAAAAGCTGGTCTTCAGCCTCAAAGATCCAGACACCTTCCTGGCCAACTTCAATCAGGGTCGCCCAGAGGTGAACGCCGGCCCGAAGAGTGTGGTGATTGAGTAGATGGGGATCCCTGTGAAACCTGAGAGACGGCGGCCTGTCAAGAGCCTACAGAGATCCCCCAGGGGTTGGGGTGACAGGCCCAGAAGCAACGCGGCTTATGCGACGCAAGCCCGGCAAGCCGGCATCCACCACCACCACACTGCCATCCGCTAAGACTACCAAGCCGGCAGGTTGATCGAACCGGGCCACCGAGGTGGGGCCATCCTGCCAGCCGGGCTGATTCTGTCCGGCCAAGGTGGAAACTTGTCCCCCAGGCTGAAGACGACGAATGCGATGGTTATCTCGGTCGGCCACCCAGAGGTTGCCTGCCGCATCGAAGGCCAGCCCCCCCAGGGTTTGAAAACGGGCCTCTGCCAGGGGGCCATCCCGATAGCCTGGCTCTGCCCCGGAGAGGGTGGTCACTCGTCCGCCAGCAGAGAGCCGGCGCAGGCGATGTCCATCGGCAATCCAGAGGTTCCCCTCCTTATCCACCGCCAGAGCCGTGGGCTGCAGGAGCTGGGCCTGTTCTGCTGGGCCATCGACGGATCCCGGCTGGCCCGTGCCGGCAACGGTGGTCACCTCACCGGCAGGGGTGATGCGGCGGATGCGGCGATTGGCGCGGTCGGCAACGTAGAGGCTGCCATCTGAACCCAAAGCCAGCCCAGATGGCTCCCGGAACTGAGCTCGGTCAAGCCCCCCATCTCGGTATCCGGCTATACAAGTGCCGGCAAAGGTGCTCACCTGTCGTTGCAGGTTGATATAGCGCAGGCAATGGTTGCCGCTGTCGGCTACCCACAATCCCCCCTTGGGATCCCAGAGCAGCCCCTGTGGGGAGTCAAACTGAGCTTGATTGGCTGCTCCGTCGCGGCGGCCTGCTTGGCCTGTGCCGGCCCAAACTTCCAATTCCCCCTCTGGAGACAGCCGGAAGATGCGGTGCTGGGCTCTATCGGCTAAATAGAAGGCTCCTTCAGGATCCACAGCAATGCCGCTGATTTGCTGCAGGTAGATCCTGGACTCGGTGCCGGTGTTATCAGGGGCGTTGCCGACAGGATCTGCCGCGGGCGAGGTGCGGCCATCCAGCAAAGTTTCCACCACCCAGGCCGATGCTGCCGGAGCAGTGGGGGTGGGAGAGGGGCTGGGGGAAGGAGTAGCGGCAGGCCAATCGTAGACCAGAGTGCCCAACCCTTGCCCGGAAGCATCCGCAACAGCAACCCAAACTGAGCCGGAAAGAGAAGAAGGCGGCATCACCACCAAACGGTCACCGCTGCGGGAGCGAATTTCCCCCCTCAGGATGCGCTCGGGATTGGCTGCTGCAGCAAAGAGAACTGTTTCCACCCGCTCCAAATTTTCCCCTGAGAGCAGCAACGGCTGGCCAAGGGTGGGCGCTGCCGAGCTGGTGTGCAGCAGCGGTACCCCCACCTCAGAGAGCACCAACATAGAAAGGCGGCGCTGGCGCTCTGTGTCTTGGGGAGGACGATTGACACTGCCAGAACTCCCAGAGCGGGCAGAAAGGGTCAGGGATCCCTTCCCCTGCGCCAGAGTGGTGGATCCCCGATAGGCAATGGCGCTGAGCTCCGCTTCTCCGGCGGGAGGATTGGTGAAGGTGAAAGTGGCCGGTTGCCCTGGGCGCAGAGGGGCAGTGGCGGTTTGGCGATAAGTGCCCAGGGTAATGCTCAGGTCGATGCCTTCCACCCCCGGCCAGGTGGGAGTGCGAGCCAGCCAGCGATCCACCTCTGAGGCCGGTAGCTGGGCCACCAGATCGGATCCCTGTTCCTGAAGCAGCAGAACAATGCGGTTGCTGGGCACCGACAAGCCGGACTGGCGGGCTTGCTCGAAAGTCAGAGAAAGCGGGGAGGGAGGGAGAGGAGTTGGAGTTAAAACCGGCTGTAGGGCCGCAGGGGGAACAACGCTGGGAGACAGACTAGAAGAAGAAAGCTCGCCACAGCCCGAGAGAGCCAGCACCAAGGCACTCAGCGCAGGCCAAGGTAGCGGTGTCAGGGAAGCCCGTCGTGGCATGATGCAGCTCATCCCCTCCCACAAACTGGGAAATGGCGGAAACCCAAACCCCCACGCTTACCTTCATCAGCGTACAAACCGGCGAGAATTGCCCAGCACCCTCTCTGCCGCAGGAGCCACCTCGACCAATGCCTTGGCCCCTGAACCGCATTCCTATTCATGACCAACCATCCTCACCCGCAGGTGAGTCGCACTCCTCACTCCATCTATCCTTACTCAAATCCCCACCGAAAGACCAGATAGCAGTTTCAGCGGCCAGGAAATCATCCAGGCCATAGCGGTAGCGCTGTAAGTCGATGCTGCCCGCGTTCGCCCGGTTCGGCTATAGAGTGGGGACAGGCCACTCTCGCGGATGAATCAAGTAGACGGTACCCCCGGAGTGCTCCAGCCACAACGACTCTAGCTGTTCGCGGCGGTAAGTACGGCGAACCTCTTCGTTGGTTTTGGCTGCCGGATCGTGGAGGATGGGATCCCCGTGGCTAAACTGCTCCGCACCGCTGCCGCGAGCAAACCCCACCAGCACCGCCAGATGGCCGTTGCTTCTGGGAATTGGCGCCCCTTCCAGTTCTCCCTCACCCCAAGCATAGCTGAGGATCACCGGAACCCCTGCCGCGATCCAGGCTTCTGCTTGAGCCAAGCTCTCCAGCCGCGCCACCACGCCGGACAAACCCTGCTCGGCAGCATGGGCGACGTTGAAAGCCCAGTTGCCATGGCCCTGGTAAACCCGGTCATACACACCGGCCACTGCTGCGCGCACCAACACCTCACAGGGGCGGGGATCCCGCTTCCAGTAGGCCATCACCATCGCCAAAGAGGTGGGGCTACACCAGACCTCTCCCCCATCGGGGTACACCATCTGGGAGCACCAAGGCAGATCCAAGATTTTGCCCCAGCGGCTGGGATCCCCAGGGGATAGGCGGCTGGGCCTGACCGGCTCGTTGGAAATGGCAACTGCCACCTGATCCACAACGGCAGAACGGCCTGGCTCTTGCGTGAACAGGCGCACCCTGACCTGGAAGGCTTCTGCTCCGTTGAGGGTATCCTTGAGCACCAGCAAGTCCGTGTACAGGTTGCCATCCTCATCCCCTTGTCCTTGCACTGAGTGGCTGGCCAGAGTCAAGGGATCCGCAGCCCATACCCCGCCGTGATACCACTTTGTCCAGCGGTCTGAAAGCTTGGCCCGAATCCACAGTTCCAACCAGGTGCCGGGGGGCGTGGTGGCATTCCAGGAAGCGATTGCCCCGACCATAGGGAAGCTGGTGGGGACTGCTGGGCTGGTGGCTTCTCCCACCCAGTAGGGGCCAAGGGGATAGAAAGGGCGCCCCCGTTCGCGTAAGCGGTGCGGAGCATTATCGCGTAAGCGGGACGGAGTCCTTAGCGCCACCTCAGGCTCTTCAAGGCTGACTTCTTGCCGCAAACCCTCTGGATCCAAGACCAATTGCCCTCGGGCGTTCAGGCAGATCCCTTGGGTTGACCAGTCCTGAAACCCCTGAGCTTCTCCCGCCCGCCAGCGCTGAAACCCGGTGCGATAGGTGAAGTGGGTCTGGGATTGCATCGTCAAGAGCATGACTCTAGTCAATAATAAGCTCAACTATACTGAAAATAATGTATAATATGTTCAGTACGGATTACTACCAGTTGATCTTTCTGTTTACTTTCGAGTCTGCCAACATGGTAGCCAAAGCAAAGCAGAAAATTGGTAGTAAGACGACACGGAAACTGCGCTTTGGGTATTCTACTCAAAGCTTTGCGGGATACCGCCATTCTGGTTGGAAACAAACAGAATGCTATCGCTGCATAGTTGAACAGTGATGTTCAGCAGTGTTCAGCGTAAATGTATCAGTCCTGGAAAAGTTGGAACAGGCTGGGCCAACGTGGGCAACCCCAGCAAGAGCAGCACAACCCCGCTGACCAGCCCAGGCAGCCCCTGCCGTTCGCGTAAGCGGGACGGAGCATGACTCTAGTCAATAATAAGCTCAACTATACTGAAAATAATGTATAATATGTTCAGTACGGATTACTACCAGTTGATCTTTCTGTTTACTTTCGAGTCTGCCAACATGGTAGCCAAAGCAAAGCAGAAAATTGGTAGTAAGACGACACGGAAACTGCGCTTTGGGTATTCTACTCAAAGCTTTGCGGGATACCGCCATTCTGGTTGGAAACAAACAGAATGCTATCGCTGCATAGTTGAACAGTGATGTTCAGCAGTGTTCAGCGTAAATGTATCAGTCCTTTAGCCACTGCCTTCTGCGAGCATTGTCCGCCTGCCCCCACTAATAGCGCGACACCGCCGGATGTCCACCAATGTACCAGCGCCAGGGGATCTCGGCTCCTTGGGTGATGCCGATGCGGGTGGTTTGGACGATGGACAACTGCGTTTGCCAAGAGGGGGATCCCTCCAGCCAAATGCCTTCCTGGCCGGCTTCCGCCCGCTCTAGCCGCCAGCCGTTGTGGGATCCGTCGATGCGCAGTGCTTGACAGAGCAGGCCCGGCCCCGCCGCCGCCCGTGCTGGCTGATTCTGTTTGTTGGCCGGGATCCAGTCTGGCAGGCGATCCAACTGAGCTGCCCGGATCAGAACCGCCGCCGGGATCCCTTCTGGCTCGGTAACGATATTTAGACAGTGGTAGAGGCCGTAGATGCGATAGATGTAGAGATGCCCTGGCGGGCCAAACATGACCTGGTTGCGTTGGGTCTTGCGGCGGTAGGCATGGCAGGCCGGATCCCCAGCCGTGTAGGCCTCCGTCTCTACGATCTGGGCCCGCACCTGCAGCCCATCGGCAAATTGCCGCACCAGAACCATGCCCAGCAAGGCAGGTGCCACCAGCGGGGCCGGCTGGCTCAACCACTCCACAGCGTCCACGGCAGGCTTGGCAGCCCTCAGCCCCCAGCAACGGCAGGGACGATGCTCACCTCATCCCCATCTTGCAGAGGGGTGTCACATCCCTTGAGGAAGCGAATGTCTTCGCTGTTCACATAAAAGTTGACGAAGCGGCGCAATTCCCCCTTCTCATCGCACAGCCGCGCCTTAATCCCCGGACAGCGTTGTTCCAAAGCATCCAACAATTCGCGGATGGTGGATCCCTCGCAATTCACCACCCCCTGATCCTGGGTGAGCGCCCGCAGCGTGTTAGGAATCAGCACCTTGACTGCCATAGCCCAATGCCTCGTCCATTAACCAACATCAAAAAACTAGGGTAGCAGCACCCCATCGATGCCGTGAATCACGCCGTTGGAAACTGGAATATCCGCCAGGTTCACGTTAGCCCCGTTGACCCGGATGCTGCCATCGGATCCCACCTGCACCTGCAGCGGCAGCCCTGCCAAGGTGGTCAGAGTGGTCGATTGGCCGGGCCGCAGGTCAAACGAGGTAATCCGCCCCGGCACCACATGATACGTGAGAATGCGGGTGAGCTGAGCCCGTCTGGCCGGCTGCAACAGCGTCTCCACCGTACCCGGCGGCAGTTGCCCAAAGGCCACATCGGAAGGGGCAAAGACCGTGAACGGCCCCGGCCCTGCCAACGCCGTATTCAGGCCCGTCGCCCGCAAAGCTGCCGCCAGCGTCGAGTAGCTGCTGGGCAAAGTTTCCAGCTCAACGGCAATGGTGTTTAGCCCTTGAGGCTGGGCCGCAGGAGCAAAGACAAGCGGGGCCACTACAGCCGCCAACGGGATCCAACGGCGAACAAGGCGTTGAACAGAAGGAAAGATAGGCATTGTGCAAAGCTCCTGAGCCAATAGGTCTACGCCAGGGATCTTAACAGTTCTTCATTAAGATTCTGTTAAGAGGCAATGGAGAGGGTCTTCCCTGCAAACCGAGTTCATACTGATGCCTCCTGCCAGTCCAGCCGCTCCAGGGTGCGGGCCCGCTCCAAAGCCTGTTCAAAGCTCTCCAGCCTGGGCGAGATCACCAGAGGATGGCCTACGTGGGGTTGAACCGCCTCCTGGGTCTTCAGGCCGTTGCCGGTAATGTAGGCTACTGTAACCGCCTCGGGATCAAGTTGGCCGGACTCTGCTAGGCGTTTGAGCACGGCAATGGTGGTGCCGCCGGCAGTCTCGGTGAAGATGCCTTCGGTCTCGGCCAGGAGCTTAATGCCGGCGATGATCTCGGGATCCGTGGCCGTTGCGATCTGCCCACCGGTTCTGCGGGCAATGTCCAGGGCGTAGATCCCGTCGGCAGGGTTGCCGATGGCGATGGATTTGGCGATGGTATTGGGCTTAACAGGGCTGACAAAATCCCGCCCCTCGCGAAACGCCTGGGCAATGGGCGCGCAGCCCTGCGCCTGTGCGCCGTGGAAGGCGACCGGCTTATCCGCCACCAGCCCCACCTTCACAAACTCCTGGAAGCCTTTATAAACCTTGGTGTACAGGGATCCCGAGGCCAGCGGGATCACTACCTGATCCGGCAGTTGCCAGCCCAGTTGCTCCACCACCTCGTAGGCCAGGGTTTTGGAGCCTTCCGAGTAGTAGGGGCGCAGGTTGATATTGACGAAGCCCCAGCCGTAGCGATCCGCCACCTCGGCGCAGAGGCGGTTCACCTGGTCGTAGTTGCCCTCCACCGCCATGACGGTGGGGTTGTAAATCAGGGATCCCAGCACTTTGCCCGCTTCTAAGTCCGCCGGGATGAAGATGGTGCAGTCCAAGCCGGCGTGGGCGGCAATAGCAGCGGTGGAGTTGGCCAGATTGCCCGTGCTGGCGCAGGAAACGGTGGTAAAACCCAGCTCCTTGGCGCGGGTCAGCGCCACCGACACCACCCGATCCTTGAAGCTAAGGGTGGGCATGTTGACGGCATCGTTCTTGATGTAAAGATTTTTTAACCCCAGCCGCCGACCCAGCCGATCCGCTTTGATCAGAGGGGTCATGCCGGTGCCCACATCAATGGGCTTCTCAGAAGTCACCGGCAGAAAAGGCCGATAGCGCCAGATGGAATGCGGCCCGGCCTGGATGCTCTGACGGCTAACCGTGCGCTTCAGCCAGTCGTAGTCATAAGCCACTTCGAGGGGGCCGAAACACAGCTCACAAACATGCTTGGCGACCGGCTCATACTCGGCGCCACACTCCCGACAGCGCAAACGGCTGAAGCCCACCTTGGAGCTGTGCAAGGCAGAGGCCAACGGGGAATCGGCAGGGCTGAGCGGGCGTTCGGAAAGAGTTTGGGACATGGGCAGCCTCAAGGTGAAGGAAAGGGTGGGCGCTGGATTGAACTTACCTATCGTTGGGGGGAATCTTATCACCCGCAATCTGCCGCGTCAACTAAACCCGACTAAAATAGTCTGGATTAGATCCGGTTGAGGATAATGGAATCGGTGCTTGGCTCTCTCAGGCGGGCTGTCTGGTGTTTGTATGAGCCGCAACATCCCTTGGGCGACTCTGCCCTTTCCTCTGGGATCCCCTGCTATCGGCAGCCTTGGGGGAGCTGATCCCAGCGCCCTGAGGTCTCTTCAACTCTTCAATCAGGTGACTTAGGCTGGGAACTGAGCCTCTACCCAACTTTATTTCCCAGGGCAACAGAAAACTTTCCCTACTGCTCTGCCTGCCTCAGGCCGGTCGCAAATAACCCTATCCGTTGCCGCCATCGCTAAGCTGGATAAGCGAGCTGAAATAACCTGAAAATTAAAAGACCGGGGATCCCGGCTATTCATTTTGGAATTGCCACCTTATGCTCAAAGTTGGACAGGATAGCCTTGATTTTCTCGATCACTACGATGTGGTGGTGGTCGGCGGGGGGCACTCCGGCTGCGAGGCAGCGTTGGCAGCAGCGCGGCTGGGCTGCAACACCCTCATGCTGACATTGAATCTGGACAAGATCGCCTGGCAACCCTGTAACCCCGCCGTCGGCGGCCCGGCCAAATCGCAACTGGTACACGAAATCGATGCCCTCGGCGGCGAGATGGGCAAAGTTACCGACCGCACCTATTTGCAAAAGCGGGTGCTCAACCGTTCGCGGGGGCCGGCGGTGTGGGCGCTGCGGGCGCAAACCGACAAAAGGGAATATGCGCGGGTGATGCGCTCGGTGGTGGAAAACCAGCCTAACCTGACGATTCGCGAGGGCACTGTCACCGATTTGGTGTTGGGGCGCAACGACGAGGTGGTGGGCGTGGTCACCCATTTCGGCACCATCTTCGGCTGTCGGGCGGTGATCCTGACCACCGGTACGTTTTTGGGGGGGCGCATCTGGATTGGTCGCCACTGGCAAGCTGCCGGACGGGCAGGGGAATTTGCCGTGGAAGGGCTGACCGACACCCTGCGCCAACTGGGCTTTGAAACGGGCCGGCTGAAAACCGGCACCCCTGCCCGCGTGGATCGGCGCAGCGTGGATTTTTCCGTCATGGAGCGGCAACCGGGGGATCCCGATGTGCGCTGGTTTAGCTTCGACCCCGAGGTGTGGGTGCCAAGGGAGCAGATGGATTGCTACTTGACCCGCACCACCCCAGAGACCCACCGCATCATCCGGGAAAATCTCCACGAAACCCCTGTCTATGGCGGCTGGGTGGAGGCCAAAGGGCCCCGCTACTGCCCCAGCATCGAAGACAAGATTGTCCGCTTTGCCGACAAGGAAAGCCATCAGATTTTTATTGAGCCGGAAGGGCGGGATCTGCCGGAGCTCTACATCCAGGGGTTCTCCACGGGGATGCCTGAGAAAATCCAGATCCAGATGTTGCGCTCCTTGCCTGGCCTGGAGCGGTGCGTCATGCTGCGGCCTGCCTATGCGGTGGAATACGACTATCTGCCGGCCACCCAGCTCTACCCCACTCTGATGACCAAAAAGGTGCAGGGGTTGTTTTGCGCCGGCCAGATCAACGGCACCACCGGCTACGAAGAGGCGGCAGCTCAGGGGCTCATAGCCGGGATCAACGCTGCCCGCCTGGTTCAAGGCAAGCCCCTGGTCACCCTGCCGCGGGAGTCCAGCTACATCGGCACCCTCATCGACGATCTCTGCACCAAAGAACTGCGGGAGCCCTACCGCATGCTCACCAGCCGCTCCGAATACCGCCTCATCCTGCGCTCCGACAATGCCGACCAACGGCTCACCCCCCTGGGGCGAGAATGGGGCTTGATCGATGACCGGCGCTGGGCCCTGTTCCAAGCCAAGCAAGCGCGCATTGCCGCAGAAATCGAGCGCCTGGAAACGCAGCGGGTGAAGGCCCACGACCTGGCCGGCATCCAACTAAGCCAACTGACGGGGCAGGGGATCAAGGGATCCGCCACCCTGGCCGAGATCTTGCGCCGCAACCAGATTCACTACTCCGATCTCCTGGAACTGGGGCTGGGGGATGCGGAGCTGGATCCCTTTGAGCAGGAGGCGGCAGAGATTGCCGTCAAATACAGCGGCTACATCCAGCGGCAGCAGAGCCAAATTGAGCAGGTGAGCAAGCAGTACCACCGCCCTCTGCCCCCCGATCTGGACTACCACTCCATCCCCACCCTCTCCAAAGAGTCGCGGGATAAGCTCTCGGCGGTGCGCCCGCTAACCGTGGGCCAGGCGGCCCGCATCGGCGGTGTCAACCCCGCCGACATCAACGCGCTGCTCATCTACCTTGAGGTGAGGCAACGTCAGAGGGCGGCGGATCCCGTCTGTTCTTCTCTGTGAGCTCCGCCCCCACCCAGGTAGAGGGAAGGGATCCCTTCTAGGGGCATGCGCGAGGCTACCCCCAGCTCCAGCGGCGAGACCTCCCCCCGCAGCCAGTGGCAGAGCCCAGCTGCCCCAATCATGGCGGCATTGTCGGTGCAGAGGGCTAGAGGCGGGATCACCACCCGCAACCCCTTTTGCCGGGCTGCTTCTGTGAGGCGGGCCCTCAGCTCCCGATTGGCAGCTACCCCTCCCGTCAGCAGCAGCGTCGAGAGGCCCAGCGCCTCGGCGCAGGCCACTGCCTTTTCGGTGAGCACATGGGTCAGACAGGCCTGGAAGCTGGCGGCAATATCGGCAATGGGCAACTCCTGGCCCTCTTGCCGCAACTGCTGTACTAGGCGCAACACCGCCGTTTTTAGGCCACTGAAGCTGCTGTCGTAGGGATGATCCACTTTGCCCTCTGGCAGCGGGAACCGCTCTGGATCCCCCTGCTGGGCCCAACGGTCGATCTGCGGCCCCCCCGGGTAGCCCAGCCCCAACAGCCGCGCCACCTTATCAAATGCCTCGCCGGCAGCATCGTCGCGGGTGCGGCCCACCGTCTGGTAGTCCCCGTAGTCCTTCATCCAAATCAGGCTGGTATGGCCTCCCGATACCAAAAGGCATAGGCAGGGGGGGCGCAAATCGGGCTCTGCCAAGAAGCCGCTGAAGAGATGGCCCTCCAGATGATGCACCCCGATCAGGGGCTTGTCGTAAAGCAAAGCCAGGGTCTTGGCCCCCATCAGCCCCACCAGCAGGGATCCCACCAGGCCCGGCGCACAGGTTACGGCAATGGCATCTACCTCGGCCACCTCCAATCCGGCCTGCTGCAGAGCAGCCTCTAGCACAAAGGGCAGAGTTTCCACATGCTGCCGTGAGGCCACCTCCGGCACCACCCCCCCGTAAGCAGCATGAAGGTCGATTTGGCTGGCCACCACGGAGCTGAGCTGCCGTGGGGCAAATCCCGGCCAGGCCACATCCGCCGCCACCACAGCCACAGCCGTTTCGTCACAACTGGTTTCGATGGCAAGGACGCGGGGCATGGGAGAGCAAGCTGGGCAAAAGGGATAGGAGAGCTTTGGGATACTTGAGATACTTGAATTAAGAATTGTGTGAGCTAAAACCCGGGATCCGTCGGGGCGAGGCGCTCAGGAGTATGATACTAACCGTTTAGTGCCTGTTTCTGCACTTAGCATCCCTTAGCATTTGGACAGATCTTAGACCCCTACCTCAAGGACACATCCTGCTATGCGAACCTTTTTAAGCCTTCTTTTGGCCCTTTGCATCGCGCTTGGCCTCGCCCAATCTGTGCAGGCAGAGCCCTTGATTGGTCTGAAACCTTGCAGCGAAGTTCCCGCCTTTCAGGCTCTGATGAACGAACGCCTGAGCAGCCTAGAGGAGAAGATCCTCAACGCCAGCCCTGCTATGGCTCCCGTCTACCAGCAAAAGCTGGCCCAAACCAGCAAGCGCTTTGAGCGCTACAGCAAGCTGCTCTGCGGCGAAGAGGGCCTGCCCCACCTGGTTACAGATGGTCGGTTGAACCATGCGGGCGAGTTTCTCATCCCCGGCTTGCTTTTTCTCTACATCGCCGGTTGGCTGGGCTGGGCAGGGCGCTCTTATCTGATTGCCGTGCGGAATAGCGACGAACCGGAGATGAAAGAAAGCATCATCGACGTTCCCTTGGCGCTGCGCTGTTTCCTCACGGCTTTGGCTTGGCCTGCTGCTGCTTTCAAGGAGATTGCCAGCGGCGAAATTCAAGAGCCGGAAGCGGCTGTGCCCATCTCGCCCCGCTGAGCCTGGCTTTCCAACTCGATCTGTTCAACTTTTGAGAGGCATCTATGGCTGATTTCACCAAGTTTCTCACCACTGCTCCGGTGGCATTTATCCTGTTTTCCAGCTTTGTTTTTGCCCTGTTCATCGAGATCAATCGCTTCTTCCCCGACATTTTGACGTTCTGAGTGTAGGCCAGGGATCCCCAGCGCAACCTACGCCCGGTGGGATCCCTGCTTTTTTAGGCTTTTTTCCATCCTCCTTTGAACTGGACACAGAGTTGCTGAAATGGTCGAACCCAATGCCGATCCTGCTCCGTTGAATAGGTTGAACATGAATAAGGGATACGTCACCGTCCCTGAGGGAGATCCGCAAATTGGGGATCTCTGGACACCGATCAACCACGCGCCTGTTGTCCGGCTGTTGATCGACTGGCTGCCCATCAACCGACCGGGATTGAGTTCCATTTGGCGGGGCTTGGAAATCGGTATGGCCCACGGCTATTGGCTGGTAGGCCCCTTTGCCAAGCTGGGGCCGCTGCGCAACGAGCCCATCGGTCTGCTGAGCGGCTTTTTGGGAGCCTGTGGCCTGATCCTGATCCTGACGGCGGCCCTTTCTCTCTACGGCTCTGTCACCTCGCAGCGCAACATAGGGCCGGTAGGGGGATCCCAATCTTGGAGCGAATTGGCCGCTGGCTTTTTGGTAGGGGGTATGGGGGGGGCGGTCGTCGCCTACCTGCTTTTGCTGAATGCAGATCTCCTTGTCCCCGCATCTTAACTGGAGCTATTGGCCATCCGTTGGATCATCCACAACGTCTTTAATCGCTTCTCGAGCATCCTCGACTCCAGGGTGGGTGGCCGCCTTTGTTTGCTCGGCCTTACCTTCCAGCCTTTCACGCTGATCGCTGGCCAGCTCACCCACAATTTCTTGGATTTTGCTCTCCAGATTCTTGGCAGTAACTCCAACTGGCTTTTCAAGGCTCATAACATCAGCCCCTTAACCGGCTTTGCCCTGTCTACTCGATAGCACCTTTTCTCTCTGGGCCTCGTGATCCAAATCACCTGCAAGGGGGGAAAGAGCGCGAGTCAGGCTAGCAGACCAGAGGAAGCTTGTCTTAGCATGGACTGAATCCTGCAATGAGCCGATGACAGCGGTTCTAGAGATTTTTCTGCCTATCTTTCGTGAGCTGCTGTGAACGATCTGCTGTCCGAACCCACTTCCGAAAGGCCCTCCTTGGCCGAGATTCGCCGCCTATCGCCCGCAGCCTTGGCCTACCTGGGAGACGCCATTTACGAACTGCACGTGCGGCGGCAACGGCTATTTCCTCCGGATCGACTGGAGCGCTATCATCAGCAGGTGGTGAGGCGGGTGCGCGGCTCGGCTCAGGCCAAGTTGCTGTTGGCCCTGTTGCCCCATCTCAACCCCGAAGAGCAGGAAATTGTCCGCTGGGGTCGCAATGGCTGCGGTCGCCCACCCCGGCATCTGCCTCTGGCCGATTACCAAAACGCCAGCGGCCTGGAAACAGTTCTGGGCTATCTCTACCTGGCCAATCCCGAACGGCTGCGCCATATCCTCGCCCTCACTGATGTTTTGGCTGAGACCCTAGGCGAGTGGGAAGGTTAGGATAGTCTTTCCGTCTTTCCATCTTCCACGCCCATGCCCAAGACTTCTCAGCGCAAACCTGCTTCACGGCTGTCTCGCTCGGGCAAACTGCAGCCGCGAAGGGCAGGGCAATCCGTTAGCAAGCGGGTACAGCGGCCCAAACGCCGAGACGGGGATCCCAAGCTTGCCCTCCGAGAGGCTCCAGTGAAGCCCATCCGTCGCGACGCGCAACGGCAGTGGCCCCAAGGCAAGATGGCTCCTCAACCAGTAGGCGAGCTGGATCCCGGCCTCTCCACTGGCGAGACAGGGATCTTGCCAGGGGAAGTTCAGCCTCAGGCCGACGGGAATCCGGAGACCGAGCTGGAGCAAGAGATTATCTACGGTCGCCAGACAGTACTGGCTGCTTTGAAAAGTCAAGCCACCCTCAATCGGGTTTGGATCTTGCCGAAGTTGCGCTACAGCCCCCAATTTTTATCTCTGTTGGAAGAAGCCAAAGCGCGGGGCACCGTTATCGACGAAGTGTCTCCAAAGCGGCTGAACGCCCTCACGGCTGGCGCCAACCACCAGGGTATCGCTGCCCAAGCCACGCCTTATCAGTACGTGGCCCTGGAGGATTTGGTGGAAAGAAGCCGGCAGGCCGGCCCCAATCCGGTGCTGGTGGTTCTAGACGGGATCCAGGATCCCCATAACTTGGGAGCTATTGCCCGTAGTGTAGAAGCTTTTGGCATGCAGGGGATGGTGATCCCCCAGCGGCGGGCAGCAGGGGTAACCTCGACGGTGATGAAGGTAGCGGCGGGAGCCCTCTCCACCTTGCCGGTGGCGCGGGTGGTGAATTTGAATCGGGCTTTGGAATACCTCAAAGAGCAGGGGTTTTGGGTCTATGGCACCACCAGCCGAGGGGCTGACCCCATCTATAGCGCCGATTTTCAGCGGCCCATTGCTTTGGTAGTAGGATCCGAGGGGGAAGGGATTAGCCTGCTCACACAACGCCATTGTGACCAACTGCTGTCCATTCCCTTGGCAGGCCGCACTGAAAGCTTGAATGCTTCTGTGGCCGCCGGCATTGCCCTCTACGAAATCCACCGGCAGCGCTCTCCCCACCACCTCAAACGCCCTGAGGTTGATACATTCCTCAACAAATCGTCAATAAAAGTAGTAGAATCTAGGGGATTGCAAAAGGACATCCAATGATTGCTAGACTTGATAATGGGGGATGGATCCCGTGAGCAACCTTTTGGCCAATCTGTTGGATAAGCTGCGCGGCCTATCGGTCTGGATCGAGATCACCACCGAGGACTGTACCTACTACTACGGCCCCTTCTCCGATGAAGCTGAGGCGGAGCGGCTCAAAGGCCACTACATCGCCGACCTGCAAAAGGAAGGAGCCAAAAAGATCCAGGCTCTGGTGAAGAAAATGCGCCAGCCACAGTCTCTGACGGTGACCCGTACTCCGTCGGGAGCCCGTTCCTGATGTCTGCTACGGCTTATCAAGTAACCCTTCATCACCGCGGCCAAACCTACCGCTTCCCTGCCTCTGCGGATCAGACGGTTTTACAAGCTGCTCTTGAACACGGGATAGAGCTACCTTCCTCTTGTCAGGCGGGGGTTTGCACTACCTGTGCGGGGCGGCTGAGGTCGGGATCCGTGACTCAGACAGAGGCAATGGGGATTGGCCCAGAACTGCAGGCTCAGGGCTTTGTGCTGCTGTGTGTAGCCTATGCTACCTCTGATTTGGAGGTGGAAACTGATCAAGAGGAGGAGGTTTACCGTTTGCAGTTTGGCTCCTAACCGTGCCGGATTTCTGTTCAGGTCTACTTGTTAGTAGGTGTTGTAGTCATTTCGATTCAAACTAGGTTGTGTTGATCTTTCATTTGAGCCAAAAGAGAGCACTGACGAGATAGAGAAAACTCAAGAAGTTCCTGGCCAATTTGTCAAA
>NZ_JBSRZW010000019.1:0-61122 GCF_054058015.1 Thermostichus sp. MS-CIW-30 | reverse complement strand
TCTACTATATCCCTCTCAATGACTTTTGCCAAACCGCCTAAAGCTCAGTAAATTCAGCAAAGTTCAGGGTTTTGGGGGTTAGAGGCATGCTCCCTTCTCACTACTCTCCGTTCTTTTCTCTTTTCTCTCTTGTCTCTCTTGAGAGGGGATCCGGTCGCAGCAGCCGCTGACACAGTTGGGCAATCTGGGTGGGGCTAGCCTCATCCAGCCAGCGGTGAAAGGCTTGGGATTCCTGAAGGCGGCCCATCAGCAGCGTGGGGATCTGCTCCGGGCCGTCCAGTTCCGCCAGCCATTGCCGGGGAAAGCCAGTTACTGCAGCCAGATCCTCGGGATCCCGTTGGCCTGCCTGCCACTGTTGCATCAGCCAGTTGACTCGGGCGGGGATCTGCTCCCAGGGGGAGGCAGAAGCGGCCAGGATCAGGGTTCGGGGCTGTACCTGTTGCAGCAGTTGTGCCAAGTCCGCCGGTAGCCAGGGCCAGCGGGCCAGCACCAGCTTTGCCCCTTTTGGTGGTGGAACAAGGTTCTCGGCCTCCTGCCCGTCGTAACAGATGGCCCCTTTCAGCGAATCCGGCAGGGGTTTCTGCCGAAAATCTTGGATCTGTAGGCGAGGGGCGGAAATGGTGGGTGCCTGCCACTCTCCCGCAGGGCGCACCGCCAGCACTTTGCCCTGCCAAGGCTGTCTGCCCCGGTCATCCGCTTCCAACTGGAGGGCGATGTCCAAAGCCTGGCATTTTTGCCAGCGCTCCAGCTCTTCTCCGGCTTGCCAAAACCACAGGGTACGGGATCCCAGCGAGCCTTGGAGTTCAAACTTGAGGTGGCGGCCATTGCGGGAGACTCCCAGGTTGGAGCTATTGGGACGGAAGTTCATCAAGGCAACGACGGGGTTGGGGTTGCCGTGCCCAAAGGGCTGCAGAAGCTGCAATTGCCGATACACCTCATCCAGCTCTGCCACCCCATCCCGATCCTGAGAGACCAGTAGCTCCCAGTCGAGGATAATCTCCACCGCCAAGGCGCGAGCCCGCTGATCCGGGCTAACCCGCGCGGCCAGCTCCCGCTGCAACGCCAGTTGCACAGCGGCCAGGCAAGCCAGATCCACTTGGATCCTGGCGGCCATGGGGTGTCCGCCTCCCCGCCGCAAGAGGGGGCGCACAGCCTCGATGGCCTCCACCAGGTTCACCCCTGGCAGGGAACGACCCGACCCATGGCCCAGCCCTGTGGCTTCGTCTTTGGCAATCAACACCGTCGGGCAGCGGTACTGCTCCACCAAGCGCGCCGCCGCGATCTCCAGAACCCCTGGGTTCCAGCCGGCTTCCGCCAGAACAATGGCTCCTTCCCGGGTCAGATCCAAGCTCTCTACCTGTTGGCTGGCCTCTTGGATCACTTGCTGGGTGAGCTGCCGGCGCTCTTCGTCAAGGGCAACAAACCGTTGCACCAGCGCCTGGGCCCGCTCTGGATCGGAGGTGGTCAGCAGCTCCACTGCTAAGCTGGCGTCTTCCAAGCGGCCAATGACGTTCAACTTGGGGGCGATGCGAAAAGCAATATCCTGGGCTGTCGGCGACCTCTGGAGCTGGCCGTTGCTAACCTGGGCCAGCAGAGCTCGCAACCCCGGGCGCTGCGTACTGGCCAGCACCGGCAGGCCCCGCTGCACCAAGTAGCGGCACTCCCGCTGCAACACCGCCACATCGGCCACAATTCCCACCGCCACCAGATCCAGGTGCTGCTCGACACCAGGGATCCCTAGGGCTTGGTAGAGCGCCTCCGCCAACTCGTAGACCACTCCCACCCCCGGCAAGAAGCGCAGCGGATGTTCAGCCGGCAATCGCAAGGGGTTGACCACCGCATAGGCAGCGGGCAAGGGATCCGGCAGCATGTGGTGATCCGTCACGATCACGTCCACCCCCTGGACTTGGGCCATGGCAATTTCGGCAGCATTGCCCACCCCGCAATCCACCGTCAGGATCACTTGGCAGCCCTGGGCCAGCACCTGCTGTAGCCGTTGAGGATTGAGCCCGTGCCCCTCGGTGCTGCGCAGCGGTATGGAGAACTGGACTCGGAAGCCCAAGGGTTGTAACGCCGAGAGCAGGAGACTGGTACTGGTGACACCATCGCAGTCAAAGTCCCCCCAAATGCACAGGGTCTCTTCCCTTTCCCGTGCCTGCAGCAGCCGCGCCACCGCCCGCTCCAGATCCGGCAGGGATGCTGGTGGTGTGGGGGAATAGTGTTCGGGATCCACGAAGGCCTGCGCCTGCTCCCAGGTGTGCAGACCCCGCAGAGCCATCACCTTGGCCGCATACTTGCCATATTCCCGGCTCAGTTGCGGATTGAACTGGGGGGGAGTGGGCAGCAGCTCCCAGCGGTATTCCATGCAAGCTCGACAGGGATAAAGGTTCCTAGGAGCCTATCAAAAACTGCCTGGGGAGAAAAGCAGCTTGGGATCCCCAAGAAGGCCTGGTGACCTGCTTATTGACAGCAGTGGGAAGCCACACAGCAGGCGGAAGGGTGCTCGTGATTGTGGGTGGCACAGGCTTCGCTGCAGTAGAGTTGACCTTCGTAGCGATAGCCTTGGCTGCTCTCGAAGCTGCAGTTGCAGTGTTCACAGGCGCAACGGACAAGGGTGCTGGCAGACATGATTTTCTCTCCTTCTTTCTCGTTTTTTCCTAGGGATCCTCTTGTCGAAGATCCGCGTCTCTACACCCTAGCGGTTGCTCAGCAACGATGCTGAAACAAGAATCAGAATCATTTTTGGCACTTCACCGATTACAGCCTATGAATTAGGATACAAGTATCCAAGAGAAAAGAGAGATATATACCAACCTATTTGTTAGATTTATCCCAAAGAGTTGTGGCAGCTTATCAGGCAGGCAAGACCTCCACTCGCCAGGTAGCGGAACAGTTCATGGTAACCCAAAGAACACTGCACCACTGGGTGCATCAGTATCAACAAACTCAGGATTTATCCCCCAAGAAAGTCGGCACAAAGCGAGTAGGTATTCTGGAACAACACCGGCAAGAAGTTATGACGGTCATTGAAAGGCGCCTGAACTATTATCCGTGGTAGTATCAAGAACTGCTACGAGAGCAACTGGATACTGATGTGAGTGCTGTTACGATAGACAACTTTTTAAAAAAGCGAGGAATGACGCTAAAAAGAATTACCGCAGTGTAAAAATCAGAGAAGAGGAGGTGCAAAGGCAACAATTAGCCTATAGTTAAGAAGTCAAGAATATACCAGTGGAAGATATAGCTATTCTAGACCAGACAAGGGTGTGAGAGGCAATGGAACGGAGGGGTATCTCGGAGTTTACGCAGTCAAAGAGCTTACAGTTACCGTCAGAGATGCAAAGGGAAAAAACATAAGATTATTGAAGCTATTTCCTGGAGAGAGGCAGTAGGCTGTTGTGTTATCAAGGGTGGAATGCGGAAGAGCAATTTTCTGGAGTTTTTGCAAAGTGACTCATGTCCGGAACTGGATGCGCGGAAGGTGGTGATTAGAGTTCGGAAGTGGAGGGTTTGATTCAAGGAACAGGTGCGCGGATCATAGACCTGCCTGTGTATGCACCAGAGTTGAATCCGATTGAGAGGATGTGGTCGGTATTGAAGCCTTTTATCCGGCAGTTTTCCAGAGCCGGGAAGTATGGGATGGAGCAGATAGCAGAGACCTCTTGACTACTCATCAATCCATTCTGCTTCCGAAGTTGGTTTGCTAGGTGTTGCTACTGTGCCCCTTGATTCCTTAACAGGCTGTACTGCTCCATCCCTATGCACGAAGAGGGATGCCGCCGCCCTAATTACTGGGAAGAGACTCCCAGATACTTTGTCCCTCTAATGTCCCTCTAGTAAGAGGTACTGCACCACGAAGCACTCAGTGCCGCCGCAGGCGAACAAGCTGGCGGAGTTCGCAGTTACTGTATCAAGAAGCCGTCATAAAGGGCGGGGCTTGTAACCCAGTTTTCTGGTCAATGTGGCGTTGGCATCTCTTTGTGCTTTATCCTGAGGGGCGATAAGCTAAAGTACAGCAACAACACAGTCCTAAACTGGGAACTTTATTGATGCCTCCGCGCTCCTCTTCCTCCCAGAGTGGCTCTACCCCATTCCCCTTTCTGGAGGGGCGGGGTGCTGCTGCCGACGGGGCTGAGTCGAGCTTACCGCTGGGACAGCGTTTGCTGCGGGCGGGTCTGATCTCCCAATCCCAGTTGGCTCAGGCTCTGCGAGAGCAACAGCAAAACCACCTCAAGTTGGGAGAAGTGTGTCTCGAGCACGGCTGGCTCACCCCAGCCGCTCTCTACCGCTTCCTGCCCAGCCAGTCCCTTTCTCTGGGAGAGATTTTGGTGGCACTGGGCCACTTGGATTTTGAGCAGTTGCGGGTTGCTCTGGCCCAACAGCGTCGCTACGGGCGGAAATTGGGGGAGATTCTCACCTGGAAAGGCTGGGTACAGCCCGCCATTTTGGATCGCGCCTTGGATGTTCAGGTGCAACTGCAACGGATGGCTTCCCCCAATGCGTGGGAAGCACTGCAGCCTTTTTTGGCTAAGGATCCCGTACCCGAGGTTCAGCCTATCCCCCGAAGATCGACAATTCCTGGCCGAGAAGACCCAGCTCAGGATTGGCCTGCACCCGAAGAGGCCAGGAGAGAGAGTACGGTTCAGCCGCCGAGTCTTGAATCTGCGGCTGGGGGAGATTCCATCCCTGGAACATTAGCCGCGGCAGCCTCGGATCCCTTTGCCGATGAGCCTCAACCGGCCACCTTGGCTGACTACCGCAAGCAAGTGGAAGCCTTGCGGCTACAAATCGAGCTCCAGGAACAGGAATGGGATCGGATCCTGGCCAGCATGAACCAGCAGATTGCCGATTTTCAAAACCAGTATCAGCAGCGCATTCAAAAACTGGAAGCCACCATCCGTCTCCAACAAGCAGAGCTCCAGCACCAGGCAACGTTGCAGCAGGATTTGCGGGTTTGGCGGGAACAACTGCAAAGGCTGGAAACGGAGCTGGCTCTTGCCCGCGCTGCTGAGCAAAGGGCGCAGCGGCAGTTGCAAACCCAGCAAGATTGCTATCAGTCGGAATTGGAGCAGTTGCAAGAGCAAATCCAGATTCTGCAGAAACGCCAGTTGGACTCGGTGCCCAGCAGCGTTGTGGCTGACCTACGCGCTCAATTGGAAGCGGCGCTCCAGCAGCTCCAGCAGCTCCGGTCGGGGCGGGATCAGCTGCAGGCCCAACTTGCCCAGCAAGCTGCAGAGCCAGAAGCTGCCCCATCCCGGCATCTGGACTCCTTCTGGCCAGAGCAGGTTGCCGCTTTAGAGCAACAGATTGCGGAGCTGAGGGCCGCTTTGCAGATGTGGCAAGAGCGCTACGCCCAGCTACAGCAAGAGCACGAGGCCCAAATGGCGCGGCTTTCCGGCTATGTTCCCCCAGAGCAGGTGGAAAGCTTACAGGCGCAGCTACAACAACTGCAAGCGGAAATGGCGCGGCTGATGGCAGCCAACCGTGACTACGAAGCGCACCTTGCTCAACTGGAGGAGCAACTGCAGCAGAGCCAAGCCCTGATCCACCAGCTCAGGGCAGAACGGGCCGAGGCCGACCAGCGCATTGTCCAACTGGAGGGATCCCTGCAAGCCCGCCAAGAAGCCTTGGAGCAAGCTCAACAACAACTGAAAACCACGGGATCCCGCCTCAGCGCCCTTCAACAGCAGCAGGCCAACTTGACGGTGGAACTGCGAGATGCGCGAGAGCTGCTAGCGGCCTACCGACAGAGCTTGGAGACTTTACAGGAGAACCTCAAGATTGAGCAGAATCGCAACCGTCTGCTGCAGGTGAGTTACGAACAGCAAAAGCTGATCGCCGAGGCAGCGCAGGCTCAGTTGAGAGCAGCCAACTTCTCTGGCTCAACCGCCAAAGATGAGCCAGCACGTTCGCGTGAGCGAAACACAGTCCTTACGAGGAGACTGGAGGAACCTGCGACCGATGCCGGGGAGCTTCCCGCCAATCCTGAGGACACGCCGACGGATCCTTTGCTGGCGGAACTCACCCCCTGGGCCAGGCATCTGTTCCAAAACTTGCAGGCAGCGGGCTTGCTGGATCGGCCCCAGATCCAAGACATCCTCAGCCGCTGGCAACAGTCGGGGGGCAAGCTGACCGCGGTCATTGGCGAGTGTACCGGCCTGAAGGCAACCACGGTCGCGGTAGCGGTGCGGTTCCCGGTAGGGTGCCGGAGGCATAGCACTTTCAAGTTCTTTGCGGATGGGGGGTATTCTGCCCGTTTGTCGGGGTGCCGCACGGTGGGAGAGCATGACTCTAGTCAATAATAAGCTCAACTATACTGAAAATAATGTATAATATGTTCAGTACGGATTACTACCAGTTGATCTTTCTGTTTACTTTCGAGTCTGCCAACATGGTAGCCAAAGCAAAGCAGAAAATTGGTAGTAAGACGACACGGAAACTGCGCTTTGGGTATTCTACTCAAAGCTTTGCGGGATACCGCCATTCTGTTTGGAAACAAACAGAATGCTATCGCTGCATAGTTGAACAGTGATGTTCAGCAGTGTTCAGCGTAAATGTATCAGTTCCTCAAGGCTGCCGACTTGTTGGCTGCTGAAGTGCTGGAGTCCTTGCCGCCGATGGATGAATCTTCGCCCCACTGGGGGGATCCCTTGGTGGAGCGGGGGTTATTGCGACCGGAGACGCTGCAGTATTTTCGCAAACATTTCCTGCCAGCTTCTGCCAGCGGATGCTGAGATATGCCAGAACTCCGTCCGAGCGCCGAGACCGTCAAGCGGATGAAGGTCTTGCCTCCACAGCACATTGTCGGGCAGGAGATGGCGGCACGACTGCTTGTGGCGGCCCTGGAGAAGGGGCGGGTGACTTCCAGCTACTGCTTCTTGGGCCCCCAAGGGGTGGGGCGGAAGCTGATGGCCCGTTGGTTTGCCCAGGCCCTCTTGTGCGAATCCAGCTCCGGGATCCCTTGCGGCAAGTGCTCCCACTGCCGTTGGCTGCTGGCGGGCAACCATCCCAATCTCCACTGGGTCAGCCCCACCTACCTGCACCAAGGCCGCCTAATTGCGGCAGACTCCCCGGAGGCGCAAACCTTGCAACGGCGCTCGCCGCCCCAAATTCGCCTGGAGCAGGTGCAGGGGGTATCCCGCTTCTGTGCCCGCAAGCCGATTCGAGCCCAGCGAAAGGGCTCCGCCCCGCTAAAGGACTCCGTCCCGCTTACGCGAACGGGAGCGGTGGTGGTGCTGGAGGGAGCCGAAACCTTGGCGGAAAGCGCTGCCAATGCTTTGTTGAAAACCCTGGAGGAGCCAGGCCCAGCCCATATTATACTCATCGCCCCCCAGGCGGCCTCGCTGTTGCCGACGCTGTTGTCCCGCTGCCAGATGGTGCCTTTTCGCCGCCTCAGCCCAGAAGAGGTCGACCGGGTGCTGAGTGGGTTGGGTTGCCCAGATCTGGCAGGGATCTCTCGATCCGAGCTGATTGCCTTGGCCCAGGGCAGCCCCGGCTTGGCCTTGCTGGCCCACCAGCACCTGCAGCAGATCCCGCCGTCGCTCCTTGAGGAACTCAAACGTTGGCCCTGGCACTCTTCTCTCCAGCAGGCATTGGAATTGGGCAGAGCGGTGGCCAGTTTGGAGCTGCCGGCACAACTGTGGCTGATCGATTATTTGCAGCAGCATTTTTGGGCGCAGGGATCCCGTCAGCCGTTTGCGCCAGGGGTGCAGAGCGCCATCCGGCAGTTGGAACGCATTCGCCAACACCTGTTGCAACTGGTGCAGCCCCGTCTCTGTTGGGAGGTCAACCTTGCCAGCATTAGCCCGGGTGGGTGATGTGGTAGCTGCCGTCGGCTTGTACCCAGGCGATCTCCGGGATCCGACATTGGCGGGCATAGGCTTCGATCTCTTCAGGGGCCCGATCCAGCAATTCCAGCTCCACCGCCTCCGTTCGCGTCAGCGGTGCGGTGCACTCTTCTCGCCAGCGGGCGGCCAAGGCCAGCGCCGCCGGGATCCCTGCCGGCACCAGGGGCACCACCAACCGTTTGCAGCCCATCTCCTCGGTTTGGGGATCGGGGGGCAAGAGCCGCAGCAGCGTATCCGGCAGAAGGGTAAAGCCAATCCCCGGCTGCGAGGATTCCGTGCCGCCGCCAGCGCGACTGGCCTGCTGAGGGCTGTAGAGGGCGTACAGCCGGTCGTAGCGCCCCCCCAGAGCAATGACCTCCCCGCTCGCCACCGCCTGAAAAACGATACCGGTGTAGTAGGCCAGGGTTTGCAACAAGCTCAGATCCAGCACCACCCGCACCCCATGTTCCTCCAGCACCTGGCAGAGCTGCCGCAGATCCCGCAGCCGCTCAGGCGGCACAGGCAACTGAGCCAGGTCAGAAAGAACTGAGCCGGGCTGGCCCCGCAGCCCCAGAATCTGCAAGCCAATCTGGCGGGCGGCTTCCGGCAGAGGGGCCGATTCCAGGTAAACGTAGTCGAGCTGGGCAATGGCACGGCGCACTGCCGCTTGAGCCGTGGGGGCAACGGCGCTGAGCAAACTCTCGGTGAGGCTGACATCTCCCAGCAGCAGCGTCCAGGCGGCCTCCGTCCCGTTTACACAAGAAGAGATGCCGATCGAGCGAATGCAATCGGCCAGCAGCAGCAGAATCTCGGCATCTGCCAGCCATCCCCCTGCCCCGATCAGCTCCACTCCGGACTGAAAAAACTCCTGGCTACTGTAGGATCCCTCCTCCCGCCGGCTGTTGCGAAAAACGCTGCCGTGGTAGTAGAGCCGCAACGGCAAAGGCCCACCGGCTAGACGGGTGGCTGCCGCCCGCACAATGGAAGCAGTGAACTCGGGGCGCAGCCCCAGCATCGTCCCTTCGCCATCCCGCAGTTGCAGCACCGACTCAGCGCGGATGGATCCCCCCGCCAGCAGCGTTTCCAGCCGCTCTAGGGTGGGAGTGATGATGCGCTGGTAGCCATGGCGCCGGAAAACCCGGGTCAGCTGAGCCTCCAGCTTCTCCCGCCGTTGTACTTCCCGCGGCAGGAGATCCCGGGCACCGCTGGGGGGGCGCAGACTGCTGGAGACGGTGGAACTGGCCTCAGGGCGGGGATCCCAAAAGTGCTCCGCACCGCTACCGCGAGAGTGCTCCGCACCGCTACCGCGACCGTACACAGGGCTGCTCCAGCAGAGGATCCTGCTGCATCATACCGGATGTTGGAGGTCAGCTGGGATCCCGGGGAAACTCAGGCCACTCCCAGATGGGATCCGTGGAGCGCACTCGGTGCATTCCTGCTTCCGCAAAGCGGGCGAAAGCGGCCTCCGCCTGTTCGCTGAAATCCACAACGCCGGGGATCACCACCGCCGAGGTGCAGTCCTCCAGAAGATAAACTTTCTTGGCCAAGCTGGGATCCGTGGCTTGGATTTCCTGCAGCAGGTCACTCACCGTCCAGGCCACGCAATGGCTTTTGGCTTGGCCAGCCACGATCAGCGCATCAAACTGCAGCAGGTGGCGGATAAGAGGCTCATTTTTCTCGTCGATGGGATCCCCTTCCGGCCCGGTCAAAACCTCCGGGCTAAGCACGGAATAATTTTCCGTCAAGGGATTGGCTCCCTTGAGCTGCAGGCTGGGCTGGCTGCAGCGGGCCATGCCGTGAAAGAAAATCGCCTCCTCCACCGCTGGCACCAGGGCATGGCCAATCCCCCCCAGCATGGAGTGGTAGGGCCAGACGATGAGGGGATATTTTCCCCCCTGCTCCAACTGCTCGGCGTAGTGCAGAGCGTAGACCTGCAACCGCGTCAGATCCCCCTGGGTGAGGTTGGCAGCCATGGCGGGGTTAACCCGCCAGCGTCCGCAGCGGATATCGGCTGCCGAAATGGCCGTGGCCGGCTCAGGATGGGCTCCCTGCGCGTCCACCCAAAAGACGGGGTGGAAGATCTGCATGGCCGTGTGGGTGTCGAGAGTGGCAACAATCTGGGTGATGCAGGCCAAATTGCGGTAGATGAACTGACAAAGCCGTCGATTGTCTTCCACCGCTCCCAATCCGCCGGAACCGGCCACAAACAACTCAAAGCCGGGAATGCAAAAGGTGTTCTGCACATCAATGAGCAGCAAGCCCACCCGCACCCGATCCGCCTCTGCCGGCGGGATCCCTTGCTCCTTGGCCCAGAGCTCGGCTTCTGCTGCCCGCTGTTGGTAGGGCACGCGCCAAATCTCTCCCACCCGCTCCGGATCAAAGTGGGGGGGAAGGCCCGCTGGAGCCGCAACCGTTAGCTCCTGTGGAGTGGCATTCATGGCGTTCTCCCGGTGGGGGCTGGATTGACCAGGCTTGCACAAGCTTGATCTAAGGTTAAAGGAAGTCGGGCTGGTACTTATGGTTGGTTTCACTATAAGTTGGGGAAGAGGTTTTGTCCAGATGGCCGCCTGTATTTCTGGCTGAGTTTGGGTTTGGTGTCTTGTCGAGGCCGATTTTTAGGGTTTTTTGGGGTTGTGATGCTTCTGGTGGATCCCTACAAGCAGCCTTACTTATGGTAAGTTTCACTATAACCTTCGCAACAGCCCTCTGCTCGATCCCGCCGTTCCCCACTGGCTTCTGCCCCGAGGTTTTTCATGTTGAGCCCTGATTTCTCGTCGTTGCAGCCCCAAGACTATGGCTTGCTAACCGACCTGTACCAGTTCACCATGGCCGCTTGCTACGTGGGGGAAGGGCTAGAGGCTCAGCCCGCTGCCTTTGAGCTGTTCGTGCGGCGGCTGCCCACCGACTATGGCTACCTAATCGCCATGGGGCTCACCCAGGCAGTGGACTATCTGCAGCAACTGAGCTTCGCCCCCGAGGCTTTGCGAGCGCTGCGGGAAACGGGCATTTTCGCCGATGCGCCGGAGCGCTTTTGGGAGCTGCTGGCCCGCTGCCGGTTTGAGGGGGATGTGTGGGCGGTGCCGGAAGGAACCGCCATTTTCGCCAACCAGCCCCTGTTGCGGGTGGAAGCCCCCCTCTGGCAAGCCCAACTGGTGGAAACTTACTTGCTGTCCACCTTTAACTACCAGACCCTGATCGCCACCAAGGCGGCCCGTATGCGAGATGCAGCAGGGGATGAGGCCATTTTGTTGGAGTTCGGCACCCGGCGAGCTTTTGGTCCCCAGGCGGGGCTGTGGGCAGCCCGGGCGGCTCTGGCGGCAGGGTTCAATGCCACCTCCAACGTCTTGGCAGCCCTGAAATTGGGGCGCAAGCCGGCAGGAACCATGGCCCATTCCCTAGTGATGGCCATTGCTGCTCTCTCGGGAGACGAAACTCGCGCCTTTCAATCCTTTCGGCGCTACTTTCCCCAGGCTGCGCTTCTAATCGATACCTACGATCCCATCCAAGGGGCGCGCACAGCAGCCCAGCTCTTTGCGGCCAGAAGCCCAGATCAACTGGGATCCCAGGGGGAAATCGGCGGGGTGCGCATCGACTCGGGAGATTTGGAAGATCTCTCTCGCCGGGTGAAACAAATTTTGCCTCAAGGCGCCCCGGTGTTCGTCAGTGGGGATTTGGACGAATACGAGATCGAGCGCCTGCATCGCTCCCAAGCCCCCATCAGCGGTTATGGGGTGGGCACCCGCCTGGTGACCGGAGAAGGCGTGAACGGGGTGTACAAATTGGTGGAAATCAACGGGATCCCGGTGGCCAAAGCTTCCTTTGCCAAAGCCACCCTTCCCGGTCGCAAGCAGATCTTTCGCGGCCCTGAAGGAGACTTGTTGGGCCATGCTGACGAGCCCCCGCCTCCTGGCTACGAACCGCTCTTGCGCAAAGTTATGGAAAAAGGGCTGCTGCTGGATCCCTTGCCGGATCTGGAAGCCATTGCCCGCACCAGCCGCGCCTCTGTGCTGTGCCTGCCCCAGGGAGTGCGACAACTGCGCCAGCCGGATCCCTGGCCCACAGCCCTGACTGCCGCTTTGCAACGGTTGAAAGACCACACCCTTGGCCAGGAATGTGCCTCGGCGGGCCCTGCCTGAGGAGAAGGAGTCCCGCTGCACTATAATGTTCTAGCTTCAAGGTCTCCGCTTTGAGGTTTGAGTTTTGCCATTGGACTTGAGCCTTGAGCCACTTGGTTCTTCATTTTTCCCGATCTTTGCCCCCAGCTCTATGACCCAACGTGCCCTAATTACCGGCATCACCGGACAGGATGGCTCCTATCTGGCCGAGCTGTTGTTGAAGAAAAACTACGAAGTTCACGGCATCATCCGCCGCGCCAGCACCTTCAACACCGACCGCATCGACCACATCTACGTGGATGCCCACAACCCCCAGGCCAGGCTGTTTCTCCACTACGGGGATCTCACGGATGGCACCACCCTGCGCAGGATCCTGGAACAGGTGCAGCCGACGGAAGTGTACAACCTGGGGGCCCAATCCCACGTGCGGGTGAGCTTTGATGCGCCGGAATACACCGTCGATGCAGTGGCCATGGGTACCCTGCGTCTCCTAGAGGCCATCCGCGACTATCAGCAGCGCACCGGGATCCGGGTGAAGTTTTACCAGGCAGGCTCCTCGGAGATGTTCGGCCTGGTGCAAGAGATCCCGCAAAAGGAAACCACCCCCTTCTACCCGCGCAGCCCCTATGCCTGTGCCAAGGTGTACGGCTACTGGCAGACGGTCAACTACCGCGAAGCCTACAACCTCTTCGCCTGCAACGGTATCTTGTTCAACCACGAAAGCCCACGGCGAGGGGAAACCTTTGTAACCCGCAAGATCACCCGCGCCGTCAGCCGCATTGTGGCCGGTAAACAGGACAAGCTCTACCTGGGCAACCTGGATGCCAAGCGGGACTGGGGCTACGCCAAAGACTACGTCGAGGGGATGTGGATGATGCTCCAACAACCCCAGCCGGATGACTATGTGCTGGCTACCGGGGAAACCCACACTGTGCGCGAGTTTGTGGAACGGGCCTTCGCGCTGGTGGGCCTGCCGATTACCTGGAAAGGCTCCGGCCAAGCCGAACAGGGGTTGTACAAAGACCAAGTGTTGATCGAGATCGATCCCCGCTACTACCGCCCAACCGAGGTGGATCTGCTGTTGGGGGATGCTTCAAAAGCCAAGCGAGTCCTAGGATGGGAGCCCAAGGTGAGCTTCCCGCAGTTGGTGGAGCTGATGGTGCTGGCCGACTTGGAAGCCATCGGCCTGGATCCGGATCCCATCTTGGGGGAACGGCGCACCCTCAACGGCCTGCTCAGCGAAGATCGCGCTTTCATCCGCACCCAGCTGGGGGTTCACTACGACTGACAGGGTGAATACAACGGTGGAGACGGGATCCCAAAAGACAGCCTTGACCCCTTGTCCAAAGCAGGAACTAAACGCTTAATATAGTAGATCGCCGATTCTTTTGGTGCCTCGTCCTCTTGCTCCCCAGCTGACCATCTCTTGCTGACTTTGTTTGCTGATTTCGGAGAAATGCCCGCATGTCCCGCTACACAGGCCCCCGCCTAAAAATTATTCGTCGCTTCGGGGGACTTGATCTGCCCGGCTTGACGCGCAAGCGCCCCAAAAATACCAACCCGCCCGGTATGCATGGCGCCGAGCGCAAGAAAAAATCCGAATATGCCATTCGCTTAGAAGAAAAGCAGAAGGTGCGCTTCAACTACGGGCTGAGCGAGCGGCAGATGATCCGCTACATGCGCAAGGCACGGCGCTCCAAGGGATCCACCGGTTTGGCCTTGCTGCAAATGCTGGAAATGCGGTTGGATTGCATCGTGTTTCGTCTGGGCATGGCTCCAACCATTCCGGCAGCTCGGCAGCTCGTGAGCCACGGCCACATAGAGGTTAACGGCCAAAAGGTAACCATTCCCAGCTATGGCTGCAAAGTGGGGGATGTGATTACAGTAAAAAACAAGGAATCTTCCCGCAAGCTGGTGGCCGCCTACGCGGAGTATCCGGGGTTGTTTTTGCCGGACTACCTGGAGTTTGACAAAGAAAAGCTGCGCGGACGCATCAAGGAATTGCCCCCCCGCGAGCAAATTTGCGCCCCGGTCAACGAGCTTTTGGTGGTTGAGTTCTATTCCCGCAAGCTCTAGGGATCCCCTTTTGTGGCCATTGCAAATTGCAGGGGAATTTTGGGCAGTTTGACGTTCTCCTCACCCTTGAGGCCGGGGGATTTTTCACGGTTTGTTTTTTGTAGCGTTTCCCCTGCTCATCGCTCCTGTTGGCGATGCGTAGCGTTAGCTAGACCGCCGGGAAGCCCTGCCCTCTGTTAGTGACTAGTGGCTGGTCACTATCCACTCACCACTATCCAGGGTGAAGGTCGGGATGAGAGGCGGGGACACTTTGGTTTTCAATGGACTGGCCTAAAACCGAGACGGTAACCCCACCGCATGAAGCAATAGGGGCAATAGGGTAGGATTCATTCCAGTAGATTACCCTTGCCTCAATGAGAACTGCTTACCAGTACCGTTTGCGACCTACGCCCAGCCAGATTGCTTTGATGAGCGAGTGGCTAGACTTGTTACGCAAGCAGTACAACTACCGCTTGGCAGAGCGCTTTGCGTGGTGGGAACACAATCGCTGTGACATCAATGCTTGTCCCTTAATCTGTCACTTGCCTGAGCTGAAAGACAAGCCCGATTTCTACTCCCAGAAACGGGACTTGGTGAGCACGAAAGCCCTGTTTCCGGAGTACAGAGCAGTCCATTCGCAAGTCCTCCAGAACTGCATAGAGCGAGTGCACAAAGCATTCGACCGCTGGCTGAAGGGGGACGGTAACGGCAAGCGGGCAGGGAAACCCAGATTCAAGGGAGTTGGGCGGTATCGCTCCTTCAGTTTCCCCCTGATGCAACAGGACTGCATTTGCGGGCAGTTTATCCATCTGCCCAAAATCGGTGCTGTTCGGATAATTCAGCACCGTCCTTTGCCTGACGGTTTTGTCATCAAGACTGCTACCATCACCCGCAAGGCAGACGGGTGGTATGTGACCTTGAGCCTGCAAGATTCGTCCGTCCCTGAGTTTACTCCTGAGTCTGCAACGCTGGAAAACACTACAGGGATCGACGTGGGGCTGGACTCCTTTTTGGTGACCGATGCGGGGGAGTCTGTTCCAGTTCCCCAGTATTACCGCAGAGCCCAAAAGCGGTTAAAGAGACTGCAGCGGGCAGTGTCTCGCAAGAAGAAAGGGTCAAACCGCCTATGGCTAGTGACTAGTGGATAGTGACCAGTGGATAGTGAATAGTGACTATCCACTAACCACTATCTCAGCGCAAAGATTTTCATGACAAAACAGCGAACTGGCTGGTAAGCAAAGGCAAGCATATTGGGTACGAAGCCCTGAATATCAAAGGTATTGCGAGGACGAAGCTAGCAAAATCTACCTATGATGCTGGGTGGGGACAATTTCTGCAAATGCTGGCAGTCAAGGCTGAAAGAGCTGGGCTGAGGGCGATTGCAGTGAATCCCAACGGCAGCAGTCAAAACTGCTCTCGGTGCGGTCAAAGAGTACCGAAAGCGATTCAAGACAGATGGCATTCTTGTTCCCATTGTGGGCTAGAACTAGGGCGCGACCACCATGCGGCCATCAACATCAAGCACAGGGCGGTGGGGCATCCCGTTCTTTTCGCGTCAGCGGGACGTAGTCCTTGAAGCCCGCACTCTCTCGCTTTGGCGGCGCGGAGCGCTTTGCGTCAGCATGAGTGTGGGAGTATGTCACGCTGAAGAAATCTACAGGGATCCAGTTGGGGACATGTCGAATCCTGCTGCTGTCCAGGACTTGTCTGCCAGCCTGAAGATCGGCCAGGTGGCTCTAGCAGCCGGCTTGCCTGTACGCACGGTGCGCTACTACGAATCGATAGGCCTGCTGAAGCCAACGGTGGAACGGGCGGAGTCCAGCTATCGGCTGTTCGACCCTTCGGTTTTGGTTCGCCTGGCTTTTATCCGCCGCTGCCAGAGCCTGGGCCTGAGCTTAGAAGAAATCCGCCACATCCTGGACATCCACGACCGAGGGGAGCAGCCTTGTCCAGAAATTCGCCAGCATCTGCAAGGCAAGCTGCAGGAGATTGAACAGCGAATTGCCGATCTGCAAGCGCTGAAAAGCCAAATTCAAGGTCTCCTCTCCGATTGGCAGATCCCCCCTGCGGCTGCTGATGAAAAAGAGGTGATCTGCCCGATTTTGCAAAAACCAGGGGCCAGGGGCGGCAAGGGCAACAGCCGTTACTCCACCGTTACCGACTTAGCCAAGTTGCGCGGCTGATCCACATCGGCTCCGCGGCGCAAAGCCATGGCGTAGGCGAACAACTGCAGGGGGATCACGTTCAGAACCGCCGACAACAGGGGTGTCGTGCTGGGCACCTCGATGATGTGGTCGGCTTTCTCCCGCACCTGGGTGTCTTCGGGGTTGATGAGGGCGATCACCCGTCCCCCCCGCGCCCGCACCTGTTCGATGTTGGAGAGCATTTTTTCGTAGACGGGATCCCGGGTGGCAATGCACACCACCGGCACCCGCTCGTCGATGAGGGCGATAGGGCCATGCTTCATCTCCCCTGCCGGGTAGCCTTCGGCGTGGATATAGCTCACCTCTTTCATCTTCAAAGCTCCTTCCAAGGCAATCGGGGCGTTAACCCAGCGGCCCAGATAGAGCATGTTGGCAACATGATGGTACTGCTCCGCCAGTTGGTCGTAGAGGGCGGCGTCCTTCAGCATCAGGCTGATCTTGCCCGGCAGCTCAATCAAGGCTTGCAGGTGGGCTTGGATCTGGGCCGGGCTGAGGATCCCTTTGGCTTGGGCCAGTTGCAGGGCCAGCAAATACCCCGCCACCAACATGCCAGTAAACACTTTGGTGGAAGCCACGGCAATCTCCGGACCGGCATGGATGTAGAGAACCCCGGCATCCGCCAGACGGCTGGCCTGGGATCCGATGGCGTTGACAATCGCCAGAGTCGGGATCCCTTGGGTGCGGGCCTCGCTCATGGCTGCCAGCGTATCGACGGTTTCTCCCGACTGGGTTAAGGCCAGCAACAGGTGGTTGGGGCGCAACACCGGCTGGCGGTAGCGAAACTCAGAGGCATAGTCCACCTCCACGGGGGTACGGGCCAAGCTCTCGATGAAGTACTTGAGCACCCAGCAGGCGTGCCAGGCAGTACCACAGGCTACGGCGTGGATGTGCTCAATGTGGGCCAGTTGTGCTTCAGAAAGCGTTAGCCCCTCCAGTGTCACCCGGCCCTGTTCCAGATCCACCCGCCCCCGTAGCGTATCGGTGGTGGTGCGGGGCTGCTCAAAGATCTCCTTTTGCATGAAGTGCTTGTAGCCTCCCTTGGCGGCTGAGACGGGATCCCAGGCCACGGTGATGCTGGATTTGCGCAGCTCCTCGCCGGTAATGCGCAAGTAGCGCACTTGAGACTCCGTGAGAACCGCCATTTCCCCATCCTCCAAGAACACCACCTTGCGGGTATGGCGGACAATGGCAGGCAGATCGGAGGCGACGAAGTTTTCTCCTTCTCCCTCTCCCACCACCACGGCTCCGGCATTGCCCAAACGGGCTGCGATCAGCCGATCCGGCGCCTCCCGATCCAGAGCCACTACGGCGTTTCCTCCCCGCAGTTGCCCCATGACCTGGCCAAAGGCCGCCTCAAAGGAGCCCAGCTCTTCTGTATAGAGGCCGAGCAGTTGGGCGATCACTTCCGTATCGGTTTGGGAGCGAAATGGGATCCCCCGCTCCAAGAGGCGCTCCTTCAGCTCCAGGTAGTTTTCCACAATGCCGTTTTGGATCACCACAATGCGCCCGCGCTCGTCGCACTGGGGGTGAGCATTTTCTTCGGTCACGCCGCCGTGGGTGGCCCAGCGGGTATGTCCGATCCCTACCTTGGCGGTGGGCATGTTGGCGGTGAGCTTCACCAGCAGGTTGTGCAGCTTGCCGGTGGCGCGGACAACTCTCAATCCTTCTTCGGGATCCACTGTGGCAATGCCGGCAGAATCATAGCCCCGATACTCCAAGGTGCGCAGGCCCTCCAACAGGATGGGGGCAGCCCACTGAAAACCCACGTAGCCGACAATGCCACACATTCCTCACACCTCAACCTCAGTCGCGCCAGCGTTGCGTAGCAATACAGGCAACACCTTATCCGCAAAGCCTACCCCAGGTTGGGGATCCCTTCAACGGCTTTGGCCGCCGTTGTTACCTCAGCGGGTCATCTCAGGGATCCCAGACTCCCGCTAGAGAGAGGGGAAAGGCAGCCAACTTATGGGGAAGTCTGCGGCTGCCATCCTTGGGATCCAGGGGCAACTCCCTGGGCAAAAGAGACGGGCGCAAAATTGAACTGATAACCTTCGGCCACCGCGGGCTGGATCCCATCTTCCCCAGGGACGCTGGAGACCAAGTTGCTCAGCCCCAATACCAACTCTCGAATGCCGCGGCGAAACTGGGGATCCCCGGTCAGCTCGTCGATGTCGGCGGTGATCTTTTGCATGTTTTGAAAGGTGATGCGCGCCGAATCGAGGGTTTGGCGCAGAGTAGCTAAAGTGCCCGGATCGTTGAGGCTGGCGGCAATCTGCCGCAGATCTTCGGTAGCTTGGGCCACGTTCTCCGCAGCCGCTCGCACCTCGGCCAGGATCTGGCGCACATCGGCCTGGAGTTGTGGATCGGTAACCAGCGGGCGCACCGCGCTCGACATGGCCTGGAGATCGGCGCTCACCTGCTGGATGTTCTCCAGAGCGGCGTTAAGGGAAGTGCGGTTTTGATCCACCAGGGCGGTGAATTGATCGGCAGCCGCTTGCAAACTGCGGGCAGTTCCCCCCACAGCTCCAGCCGCGTCTTGGATGGCCGTGGCAGCGGTCGTGAATTGCAACAAGTCCAGATCTTCGGTGCGCAGGGCAGCTACTCGCTCTTCCACGGTTTCTGAGAGATCGGCCACGCTATTGGCGACGCGGGTGAGACCTTCTAGGGTGGCGTTAAGGGTGTCGAAGAGCTCATCGTCGTTGATCCGTGTGAGCAACTGATCCAGCCGGATCAATAACTGGCCAAAATCCACTCCAGGTTTGCCCTCCACCACATCCCCATCGCAGATGATTTGACTGCTGTCGCAATCCGCTGCCAGAGGGGATCCCGTTGCCGCCTGACCCCTCCCCTGGGGCAGGATGTCCATCACCGTTTCCCCCACCAACCCCGTCTGTTTGGTTACAAACAGGGCGTTGCGGGGAATAGCCAAAGGCTGGTCAATGGCCACCTGCACCTCCACTTGATTGGGTTGAGGCGTGATACGCTCCACCCGACCTACGGTTACCCCCCGCAGCCGCACGCTGGATCCCTCGGCCAGCCCGGCCACGTTGGTATAGGTGACGGTAAATTGAAAGCCGCGACTGCCGAAGCGCAGGTTGTAGATCCACAAAAACAGGCCGGCAAAGCCCAGCGCCCCCGCCAGGATCAACAGGCCCACTGCCCCTTCTCGCACTGCTCGCGAACGCATCACACCTGCCCCGCCACTTGAATTGGCCCTTCTACGCTACCGCTGAAAAACTGCCGCACAAAGGGGTTATCGCACGTTTCGATCTGCTGCACGGATCCCTCCCACTGCACCCGCCCCTGAGCCAACAGGACAATGCGGTCGGTGGCGCGGTAAATGGTGCTGTGCTGGTGGGTCACCACAATGTAGCTCTCACAGGCTTTTTTCACCTGCTGCAGCTCCCGGATGAGATCTTCAATCACCGTCGAAGCAATGGGATCTAAACCCGCAGTGGGCTCGTCGTACAGCAGCAATTGGGGCTCATCCTGGGGCAGAGAAGGATCCTCCATAATGGCGCGGGCGAAGCTGGCCCGTTTGCGCATCCCCCCCGAGAGTTCTTCTGGCAGGTTGTGCTCTTTGCCCGCCAGTCCCACCGCCTCCAGCTTGGCGGCCACCAATTCCTGAATACGGGAGCGGGGCAACTGCGAGTGCTCGTAGAGCAAAAACCCCACGTTTTCTTCCACCGTCAGGGAGTCGAAGAGGGCGGCCTGCTGAAACACCATCCCTACTCGCAAAGGGGGAGTTGCATGATGGGCTTGAATCTCCGGGAGCGGGATCCCGCACCAGAGCACTTCTCCAGCGTCTGGCTCCGTTAGGCCGGCGATGATGCGCAGCAGCGTCGATTTCCCGGTGCCCGAAGGCCCCACCAGGCCCAGGGCCTCACCCCGGTACACCTTCAGATCCACGTGGTCAAGCACCACCGTCGAGCCGAAGCGCTTGGAAACTTGGCGCAGCTCCACCAAGGGGGCAGTGCTCTGCACTGCTGGCATGCTCAGAACCTCCGCCCTCGCCAAAGGCTGGAGCCTATTTTCCGCGGCCTGCTGCTCCTTTGGGCTGTCTATGCTGCTTCTGAAGCACTTGACCAATGATTTCAAGCAAAACTGGGGGCTCAGGATGCTTCCCTCCTTGAGTCGGCTTCACTGCTAGTTTAGGAGTCGGCAGGGGCCAAGGCAATGAAGCACCCACAGCCCTATCAAGGCAGATCAGGGATCCCTGGCGATAGGCCCAAGCCGTACCTGATACATTCACGCTGAACTCTCCTGAACATGGTTCAGGAAAGAAGCGATCGCATCCTGCCTATCTCTGTTCGCGTCAGCGGGACGGAGTCCAAACAGGAAGGCGGTATCCCGCAAAGCCCTGAGGAATACCCCCCGAGCGCTTTCCCCCTTCACTTCCCGGCAACCGTTGCGGTGGACTCAAGGATCAGGGGGAAACTTGGTCTACTATATCCCTCTCAATGACTTTTGCCAAACCGCCTAAAGCTCAGTAAATTCAGCAAAGTTCAGGGTTTTGGGGGTTAGAGGCATGCTCTCCTCTCCATTCTCTCTGCTCTGGGGCTCAGGGGCGAGGTCTTCCTCAAGGGCAGCCACCCAACCGGAGGGGACGATTTCCATCTCGTCTGTAACCCCTGCTCTTTTCTCTTCCCTCTTCTCTCCGTCAGCCAGCTCCGGCTGTTCATCCTGCTCCGAATTGAGTTTCACGCGCCGCGAGAAACCCCAGACAAATAGGGGGATCACAGCCACCACCATCCCCCACTCCGGGATCTCGATTTGGGGGAAAAACACCTCCAACAACATGGTGCTCCCCACCAAGGCGATGATGGCAAAAGCGGCGTCTTCCAGGTGAGAGAACTCGTCCAACCAACGCAAAAACAGAGAAGCCATGTAGCGCATCAGGGTAATGCCGAGAATGCCGCCGAGGATAATGACCCAAGCCTTGCGGGAGACGCCCACCGAAGCGGCGATGCTGTCGAAAGAAAAGACCAGATCCGTCAGTTCCACCATCACCAGGGTCTGCCAAAAATTGGCGTGGCGGGTGATGTCCTGTTCTTGGCCTTCTTCCTCGCCCCGAAAGTGCTGCCAGGCCAGCCAGAGCAGGTAGCAGGCTCCCAAGAATTGGGCGGGCGGATACTCCACCAACCAAACTGCCGCGAAGACAATAGCAATGCGAAAGCTGTAAGCGCCAATGATGCCCCAGCGCAAGGCCCGATTTTGTTGCTGAGGGGTGGGCAGATGCTTCACCAGAGCTGCTAGGGCAACGGCGTTGTCCGCAGAGAGGGCGGCCTCCAAAAACACCAAAGCCACTACCAAGAAAATATCTGTCCAGGTGAAGGACTGAGTCATCCCTTGCGCCAGGATCAAGGTCGCTCCCATCGCATCTGTTGCATTTTTGACAAGTGTTGCATCAATTAGCATATTCGCGCGTTTTGTCCGCCCCAGTCAGTCCAACACAGCAGTTAACCAGCGTAGGAACTCTCCCCATCTTCGGATAAAGGTACCCCAGAAAAAGGCATGAACCCAGTTAGGTGACCAGAGGCAACACCCTCAAACTCCCGAAGGATGGGAAAGAGAAAGCCCAAGCCTAAACTATGGCCTGAGTATAGCCTGTTTGGCTCAGGATCTATTTACAATTCTTAACCTTCCGAAATCTGTCGATTCCCTGTTGGATCTCCAGTGGGGCCGCATGAACTCAATCGAGCTGCCAGCCGTTGTCCGCAACGCAGGATCTGGCCTGCCAGAATCGCCGCCCCAAAACCGTTATCAATGTTCAGCACTCCCACCCCCGCTGCGCAGGAGTTGAGCATAGTGAGCAGGGCAGCCAAGCCTTGAAAGCTGGCCCCGTAGCCAATGCTGGTGGGCACAGCGATCACCGGACAATCCGCCAGACCCGCCACCACGCTGGCCAAGGCCCCCTCCATGCCCGCCACCACGATCAGCACGTCTGCTTGCAGGGCCGCCCGGTTGTGCAGCAGCCGATGGATCCCGGCCACCCCCACATCCCAGAGGCGCTTCACCTGAAACCCAGAAAGCTCGAGCGTGAGGGCGGCTTCTTCTGCCACCGGTAAGTCGGCAGTGCCGGCGGAGATCACGCTGACCTGTCCAGGATGGCTGACCACCTGCCGGGGCGGGATCCAACACAAGCGGGCCAACTCGGAATACTGGGCCTGGGGCAAGCGGCTGCGGATCTCGGCATACACCTGGGCTTCGATGCGGGTGGCCAAGGCCAGGGATCCCCGCTGGTGGAGTTGCTCCAGGATCTGGGCAATCTGATCTGGGGTCTTGCCCGGCCCCCACACGGCTTCAGGAAAGCCCGTGCGCAAGGGACGGTGGTGATCCACATGGGCGAAATCTCCCACCGGCTCGAAGGGCAGAAAGCGATAGGCCTGCAGAGCTTGCTCTGGGGTGAGCTTCCCTTGGGCCACCGCCCGAAACAGATCCTGCAGCGCTGTCGTGGAAGGGGGGTTCATGGAAGGTGAGTTAATCTGCAACACTCGGCTTGGATCTTGCCTGGATTTATTGGGCCAAAGACCCGCGCGGGAAAAACAACACCGGATGCCAACTTTGCCGCAAAATCTCGCCGGTTAGGCTGCGAACCGACCACTCCCAAAAGCTGCCCACATGGGGGGAGGCAGTGGCAATGGCCGTCATGTCTTCATCGGCAGCAGTAGCCAGGATCTCTTTGAGAGGGGATCCCACCCGCACCAGGGTGCGCAGCTGTACGGGCTTCACCTGCTCGCTCAGGGGTTCAAGCACCTGGGCCAGGTCAGCCTCGGCTTTGCGTTGGAGCACCTCCACCGGAGTTCCTTGGTTGCGGCGGGCGCTGGGATCCACCACGTAGAGCAGGGTAAGCGTCTGGCACTGGGAAGTACCGGGCAGCAGGTGGCCGAGATGGTTCAGCAACTGCTGACGCGGCTGCTCAAAGTCAAAGGGCACCAAGAGGCAGCGAAACAGGTGGCGGCTGCGCAAGCGCAATTCTTCCAGGGTAAAGGTAGCCAGCAGTTGGGGGCGCATCACCAGTAGGGGGATTTTCAGCTTCGGCAACAGCGTCATGGTGGTGCTGCCGAACAATTTTTCGGCGAGCAGGTTGTGGGTACCCATGCCTGTGATTAACAGATCGCAGCCGTAGGCTTGGATCCCTTTTAAGATCGCCTCTGCCGGCTTGCCCACCTGCACCAGAGCCTTGACTTCCAACCCCGCCGGGATCGGGTTCAGCAGCTTCTGCAACTGGGTCTGCTCCGCTTGGACTTCGGGGGTAATGTCGTCGGGAATGCCGATGTCGTCCTCTTGCCAATCTACGCTGCGGACGAAGGTGACGCGCTCGATGCCATTGCTGTGCAGATCTTCTAGACACTTGCCAAAACGCTGCAGGCCATCTCGGCGGTCGGTGGCAATTAACACGTTTTTAAACATATGTTTTGAGCATTAGGAGAGAGGGTAGCCGGCTCAAGAGCAACGCTTTGGCCCGCAGCGATCCTAAGCTAACACCTTGCGGGGTTGTTCCCAAGGCAGCAGCTCCGGATCCCTCTTCGGCATCGGTTGCTCAGCGGTTGGGATCCGCCAGGTTGCGAAACTGGGTGTACTGGCTTTCGAACAGCAGGCGCACGGTACCGGTGGGGCCGTTGCGATGTTTGGCGATGATGACCTCGGCAATGCCGCGATCGCTGGTGTTGGGATCGTAGTATTCCGGGCGATAGATCATCATCACCAGATCGGCATCCTGCTCGATGCTGTTGTGAACTAGCAGACCGTTGGCCACGAAGTTGTGGTGGCGGGGCATCTCGATGTCGTAAACCGGCTGAGGCTCCCCCGGCTCGCTGATGAGCACCACCGGATCCCAGATCAGCCCCTCCTGCACTACCACCGCCACCTCTTCCTCCAATTGCAGCTCGTCGAGGGTTTTCCAGCCGTCTGGGGTCAAGAAGGGATGGTTGCCGGTGGCGCGAATGGAAAAGTTGAGGCGGGTCTTCAGAACACAGGTGGGCTGCCGACCACTGCAAAACACCTTCACAGGCTGTTGGGGCACCAAGCGTCCGCGTCCGTTCAAGCTGAGCAGGCGGGGCAGTTCCGCCGCAGCCGGCAGGGCCGCCAGTTGATCCAACCGCCAGATCTTGCCGCGATCCACATCCATCACCTGCGTATCCCCGGCCAGACAGCCCGATTCCCGCAGATCCGCCAGCTGTGGACGTTTGTCGGAGCGCGACTCGACAGCCCGACTGAGCTGAGACAGCACCAGCACCGGCACCATCAGCTCCTTGGCCATGGCCTTGAGGCCACGGGTAATGCGCGACAGCTCCTGCACCCGGTTGTCGGCGGCGGATCCCTGCATCAGTTGTAGGTAATCGATCAACACCATCCCCAACGTTCCCCCCTGTTCCGCCTGCAAACGCCGCGCTTTGGAGCGAATTTCTGTAACGGTACAGTCGGGGGTATCGTCGATGAACAGGGGCAATTGCGATAAAAAACCAATGGCTTGGCCCAGGCGCTGCCACTCGTGTTCGCTGATGCGCCCAGAACGCAGACGGCTGCTGTCGATGCGGGCTTCGCTGGCCAAAAGCCGCTGCACCAGTTGCTCTCGTGACATTTCCAAGCTAAAGATGGCGACCGGCTGCTTGGCATAGGCAGCCACATTCTGGGCAATGTTGAGGGCAAGACTGGTCTTCCCCATCGAGGGACGACCGGCCAGAATCAGCAAATCGGATCGCTGCAAGCCCTGGGTCAAGTTATCCAGGTCGATGAATTTGGTCGGGATCCCCGGAAGCTGTGCCCCGCTTTGGAACTTCTCTTCCAAGTCCGAGAAGATATTGACCAAAACCTCAGAGGCCGGGATAAGACTGCGCTGCACTCGCTCTTGGGTGAGGCCAAACACCTGCTGCTCGGCTTGATCCATTACCTGAGACAGGGGCTGACTGGTATCGTAGGCCAAACGAGCCAAGGTATTGCTCACCTGGATCAACTGGCGGCGCATGTATTTATCCATCACCAGGCGAGCATACTGGTCGATGTTGACGCTGCTGACGGTTTGCTCCAGCAGACGACGGATCGCCCCTGTTCCTCCCACCCGCTCCAGAAGATGATGATCCGCCAACCAGGCAGACACAGTCATCAGGTCAGTGGGTTGGCCTTGGCTGTGCAGTTGGAGAGCAGCCCGGTAAATCTCTTGGTGGGCAGAGATATAGAACATCTCTGGACGCAGAAACTCCGCGACCCGCACCAACGCATCCGGATCGAGGAGAATGCCCCCCAGGATTTCCTCCTCGGCTTCAATGTTTTGAGGAGGAAGCCGATCCCCACCCGTTAAGTCGTAATCGCTGATCACCACAAGCCAGGATAGGAAAATCAACCCAGCCCTAGGGCAACCGGCCTCTCAGCCAGTCAGCTCCAATCGTCAGGCGGGTCAAGCTCTAGGCTGAGCATACCCGCTTGTTGCCTAAGGCAAAAACCCTACTCACCCCGGGATCCCTCACAGGAATTCAGGGAGCCTCAAAGGTAGCTTCTCATTCGGGAGTAACCTGAATGCGCAGCGTAGCGGTAACTTCGGGGTGTAACTTTACCTGCACGGGATAAACCCCGGTTTTTTTGATTTCCTCGTTGAGGAGAATGTTGCGGCGGTCGATATCTAGACCGCTGGTAGCCAGCACCACCTCAGCAATATCGCTGGTGGTCACCTGCCCAAATAGGAGGTCGTGTTCTCCCACTTTCTTACGGATGACGAAGCGACCAATGGTCTCCAGAGCGGTCTTGTAGTTTTCCGCCCGTTGTTTTTCTGCCAGTTTACGAGCCGCTTCCTGCTCCAGACGCATCTGCTGCTCTTTCAATATGCCAGGGGTAACCCGCACCGCCATCTGCCGCGGGAAGAGGTAGTTGCGAGCATAGCCGGGCTTGACGTTGACAATCTCTCCGGGCTTGCCCAGCCCTGGGATCGCCTGGCGCAGCACAACCTGCATGTTACGTTTCGACATTGGGAAGACACTTCTTTTCTCGACAGCCCTCCATTCTAGAGGCTCAGTAGAGCCATTGTCAGCTTATGGTCATTTCGATTCAAACCAGGACACTGCACCCCCACCTAGAACGTTGGTCGCGCCGTCGCGTCAGCGTTACGGAGCAATAATGTACGGGGGAAGAAGGCTTTTCTCAATAGCCCAGGCGTCTCACCCTAGCCTGAAACGACTATAAACTCCAAAGCAAGCTGCCCCCTACGCCTCAGCCCTTTGGCATGAGGGATCCCTTCTCGGAGCTCATTGCCGATGAAGCTCTCTTGCCGCTCGCAACCCCGGTAGGAAGACAAGAAGCCACCTTGTTTCTAAACCAAAAATGCGGAAGGTTATTTGTTTCAGGAAATACTTAGCAGAGGGTATAGAGTGGCTGACACCAAAGGGGATCCCTTGAGGGGTTTGCAACATTTGGCGGATATCCCCAAGGATAACCTGGGCTTAACCTCGATTTAACCAAAAACAACTGACCTTTACGTTATAGTAGCTGGGCGAATTGGTGAAGTCTTCGATGGAGCGTTCCGTGGGAAACCTTGCGTGCTCGGAGGGAGCCTTGGGGCGCTGCGATCGGTTGAAGGCTTGTTGAGGATCGCAGGGTTAGCTTGAGGGTTGCCTCCAAGCTTCCAGGCGGTAGTGGCATACCCAGCCCGACGAGTTTTGATTGGGTTGGGTAAGGTTCTCGAGTGAAGTAGCCTTTTTTAGATCTGGGCTAGGATTTTATCTTCATCTGGGAGAGGAGATCTGTATGGTGACGTTGCACCCCTTGGAGCGTCGTTCTTTCCTGAAGTTTCTATCTGCCACTGTTGCCGGCTTTGCGGCTAGCCAGGCGAATTGGCAGCGAGTGTTTGCTCGGCAGACCATCACCATCAATGGCGCTGGGGCGACCTTCCCGGCCCCCATCTATCAAACTTGGGCCCAAGAGTTTGGCAAGAAAAACCCTAACATCCAGGTCAACTATCAGTCTGTAGGAAGCGGTGCGGGTCGTCGGCAGTTTGTAGCCCGCACGGTCGATTTCGGTGCCAGTGACAGCGTGCCCCGTCCTGAAGAGATCAACCAAATTGAGAATGAGGCTAACCCTCCCAAAGGGATGGTTTCTGTACCCATGGTGGGCGGAGCGTTAGTTGCAGCGTACAACATTCCTGGGGTGGGCCCCGAAATCCGCCTTTCCCGCCTGGCACTGGCGAATATCTTCCTGGGCAAGATCAAGAACTGGAACGATCCCCTGCTGGCTGGCCTTAACCCACAGGTGACTTTCCCGGATTTGCCGATTACCGTCGTGCATCGCTCTGATGGAAGTGGTACCACCGATATCTTCACCACTCACCTCAACGCTATTAGCCCAGAGTGGAAGCAAAAGGTGGGTCGCGGCTCTTCGGTAAACTGGCCAACCGGCGTAGGGGCGCGTGGGAACGAAGGGGTTTCCGAGCAGATCAAGCAAATTCCTGGCTCGATTGGCTACGTGGAATTCGGCTTTGCCAAGCTCAACAACCTGAACATTGCCCGTCTGGAAAACCGGGCAGGCAAGTTTGTAACTCCCAACGTCGAGACGGAGAAAGCGGCGCTGGCCAGAATTCAGCTCGACGAGCGTTTGCTGGGGGTCGATCCGGATCCTAGTGGGGAAGACTCTTACCCTATTGCGGGCTACACCTGGATCCTTGCCTACAAGGTTTACCCCAAAGCCGAGACTTCCAAGGCCGTTAGAGAGTTTCTCCGCTACGGCCTCACTGAGGGGCAGGCTTTCGCTGAGCAGTTGGGATATGTCCCTCTGCCGGAAGAAACGCGGCAAAAAGCTCTGGCTGCGCTGGAAGGCATTACCCCGTAAAAACTCTTACCAACCACTTCTGGCTTCAGGCGGATGAATACCTTTTTTTCTGACAGCAGTTCTATGTTTCGGCCTCGGCCGGTTTTCCAGCGCCGGCGCGACCAGGTTTTTATCTGGGCTACGCGGATTGCCGTGTTTTTCTCGGCCTTCCTGCTGCTCTGGATTGCTCTGGAGATCGGCATTCAGTCTTTACCTGCTATAGACAGGTTTGGACTAAGCTTTTTCTGGAACACCACCTGGGATCCGGTCGAGGATATCTATGGGGCCTGGCCACAGATCTACGGCACGCTAGTGACTTCTCTCATCGCTCTGATTGTGGGGGTTCCTTTTAGCTTTGGCATCTCTATTTTTCTGAGCGAGGATTTTCTTCCGAAGTCCTTGCGTCTGGCTCTGATCATTGTGGTTGAGCTGTTGGCGGCTATTCCCAGTGTGGTGTTCGGCATTTGGGGATTGTTTGTCTTCATCCCCTTCTTCCGCCCCGTTCAGATGTTCCTGTACGAGAACTTCAATTGGCTTCCCATTTTCAGCACACCACCGATTGGGCCGGGGATGCTGACGGCAGGGGTTGTCTTGGGGATCATGATCATCCCCATCATCACGGCCATCGCCAGAGAGGTTTTGGTGGCTGTTCCTCCTGAGCTGCGCGCGGCTGCCTATGCGATGGGGGCTACGCGATGGGAAGCCATTTTTGGAGTGGTACTACCGGCTGCGATTGGGGGTATGTTGGGGGCTGTGGTGCTGGGTTTGGGACGCGCCCTGGGCGAGACCATGGCGGTGGCAATGCTGATTGGCAATGCGCGGGGGATTAGAGTCTCGCTTTTGGCCCCTGCCAGCAACATCCCTGCATTGCTGGCCAGCGAGTTTGCAGAAGCAGCCGACAAGCAGATCTCGGCTCTGATGTATGCGGCTTTGATCTTGCTGGTCATTACGCTGGTGGTCAACATCATCGCTGAGCTATTGGTTCGGCGCGTCAAGTTTGCTTTGACGGCTTCTCGGGAGTAGAGGAACATGGCGACACAAGTGGCAGCACAGGCCAATTTGTTCAAACGCAAAGTCAGATCCAAGCGCGTCGTGCTGGACTGGGTGATGACAGGCCTGATCTTTGCTTCCAGCATTTTTGCGATTGTTGTGCTCGCTTCCATCCTTTACTATGTTTTCGTCAATGGCATTGAGCGCTTCAATTGGCAGACCTTAACCCAGCTTCCTCCTCCTCCTGGCGATCAGGTAGGCGGCTTTGGCAACGCTGTGCTGGGAACGATCATTGTGGTATCGATTGCCATTACAATCACTTTCCCTATTGGTCTATTTGCTGCGATCTATCTCTCGGAGTTCGGCCAGAACAGTTCTACAGCATCATCTCTGCGTTTCATTATCAAAGTGCTGACGGGGGTTCCTTCCATCATCGCTGGCGTGTTCGCCTATGGGGTGCTGGTGCTTTCCACCAAGACCTTTTCTGCCCTTTCTGGCGGAGTAGCTCTATCGGTATTGACTTTGCCGATCATCATCCTCTCCTGCGAGGAGGCTCTGCGCTTGGTGCCGGCGGACACTCGGGCTGCCGCCTACGCCTTGGGAGCTTCGCGGGTGCAGACTGTGTTTCGAGTTGTCTTGCCAGCTGCTTTGCCGGTCGTTCTGACGGGAGTGACCTTGGCCATTGCCCGAGCAGCTGGGGAGACTGCACCTCTAATTTTTACTGCTCTGTTCAGCTTTCTATGGCCTGATGGTCTGCTGAAGCCAGTAGCCTCGTTGGCGGTGCTGATCTACAACTTTGCCATTGTTCCCTTCGAGAACCAGCAGAAAATTGCTTGGGGAGGAGCCTTGGCTTTGGTGATTCTGGTTTTGATCACCACGATCAGTTTCCGGCTGCTGCTGAGTCGTCGTCAGGAAACCATTACTATCTGATCTGGTTCTTCTGAGATTTTTGCCTCACTATTCTTCGATTTTGAGTTTGGGTTCTGAAGCAACGTCTACCTCTGGTATTCCTATGCGCCCTCCATTTCCCGGCACTCCTGATTCCTCTAAGAAGTCTGCCAACTTAACTGTTAAGCTGGAAACGCAAGCAGTCAGTGTTTACTACGGCTCTCATTTGGCGGTGAAGCAGGTTTCTCTGAAGATTCCCAAGAATCACATCACTGCTTTTATTGGCCCTTCCGGCTGCGGCAAGAGTACTTTGCTGCGCTGCTTTAACCGCATGAACGATCTGATCCCGGGGGCGAGAGTAGAGGGATCCGTAATTTTTCACGGGAAAAACATCTACGATCCCGATGTAGATCCTGCTGAAGTGCGGCGGCGAGTTGGCCTGGTGTTCCAAAAGCCCAACCCCTTCCCGAAGTCCATCTACGACAACATTGCCTTTGGGCCACGGGTCAACGGCTACCAAGGAGACTTGGATGAGCTGGTAGAGCGCGCATTGCGTCAGGCCGTCCTCTGGGACGAGGTGAAAGACAAGTTGAAGACGAGCGGCCTCTCCCTTTCGGGGGGACAGCAGCAGCGCCTCTGCATTGCCCGCACCTTGGCCATCCAACCAGAGGTGATCCTGATGGACGAGCCCTGTGCCTCGTTGGATCCAATCTCCACGTTGCGCATTGAGGAGTTGCTCAAGGAACTGGGCCGTCGCTACACGATCATTATCGTTACCCACAACATGCAGCAGGCAGCGCGGGTCTCCGACTTTACCGCCTTCTTCAACACTGAAGTCGACGAAGAGGGGTTTCGCTACGGACGGTTGGTGGAGTTTAACCGCACTGAGAAAATCTTCAACGCTCCCGCCCACCGGGAAACGGAAGAGTACGTGAGCGGACGGTTCGGCTAATCTGCTGTTGGCGATCCCTCAATTCTGGTCAGTTGGGATCCCGCTCGCCTATTCTAATGGGCGGGAAGATCTATGCAAGGTGAGGCACCGGCGAGATGGCCAAGCGGGTGCGTCTGGATAGCTGGTTGGTGGAGCGCGGATATTTTTCCTCACGCCAGCAAGCGCAACGCTCCATTTTGGCAGGAGAAGTCTTTCTAAATGGGATGCGGGCGGAAAAGCCTGGAACCTGGGTGAGCGGGGATCCGACGGTGCAAGTCCAGTCTGGGCCTGCTTTTGTCTCACGGGGGGGAGAAAAGCTACAGGGGGCGCTGCAAACTTTTCCTGTTCAGGTGCAGGGTCGTATTTGTTTGGATGCGGGCATTTCCACAGGAGGTTTTACAGACTGCTTGTTGAAACGGGGAGCCCAGCGGGTCTACGGAGTGGATGTGGGCTATGGGCAACTGGCCTGGTCTTTGCGAACGGATGCGCGGGTGATCCTAAAGGAGCGGGCCAACTTGCGCCATCTGCAGCCGGAGGATCTGTACGGAAGCGAGGCACCTCCCCAGAGCTGGCCGGATTTGGCGGTGGTAGACCTGTCTTTTATTTCCCTGACTAAGGTGCTAGCTCCGCTGTGGAACCTATTGCGTTTCCCACGGGAGGCGCTGTTGCTGGTGAAGCCCCAGTTTGAGGCGGGCCGAGACCAGGTGGGTAAAAAGGGGGTGGTACGGGATCCGGTTGTCCATGCCCGCGTGCTGGAGACGGTGATGCGCTCGGCCGTGGCCCAGGGTTGGCAGGTGCAAGGCTACACGTGGTCGCCCATCACTGGCCCTGCCGGCAATATCGAGTATTGGCTCTGGCTGGCTGAAGGAGAAGGGATCCCTCTCCCCAGCGGCAGTGCGCTACAACAGATGAGCGAGCAGGCGAGAGCGACTTTACATGCATAGATCGTCGATTTTGTCAATAAGCTAATGTGCTGGGTTGGGGGAGATGAGCCAAAAAATTGAAGAATTGTTTCAGGAAGGGATTCGGCGCTATGAATCCGGGGAAGCGGCCAAGACGTTAATTCCCTCTTTTGAGTCGATCTGTAAGGGATCCCCAAAGGCGGCGGCTTGGACGTGCTTGTCCTGGCTCTACCTTCTGGAGGGGCAGGCGGAAAAAGCTCTGAAGGCCGCCCAGACTGCTGTGAAGTTGGATCCGGTGGATGCCCAGCCCCGTGTGAATCTGACCCTAGCCATGCTGGAGCTGAAAAAAACGGGGGTACGTCAGCAGGTGGAGGCCATTAAGCAAATCTTGGCACGGGATCCCGAGCAGATTGAGGGCGTCAAATCCAACCTGAAGGAGGGAGGGAACCGCCGTCCTGCTTGGCCCCACTTGAGCAAGATTTACAACTGGCTTTTTGAAGAAGATTAAGTGACCCTATTCCTTGTTTTGCAACAAGACTTTAGGAAAATCTAGAGCTTTTTATTTTAATCTACAACTCTTAGCGATGTTCTCATGGAGTTGGTGCTAAACTTCTTGTACCCAATAGCAATATGGGATCCATTTATCGATAGGGGTTAGCTCTCGTCGCTTCTCTTCCCCGGCCTCAGTTGATTGATGAGATTGAACTCCGGGCTGGCGCGAGATGCTTAGCTCGGCGGTGGCTGCACTTCATTATATTGCAGTGGTGTTGCACTGCCGCTGCTTCCATAGCCACTGAATCGAGTCCCGTTTTCCAACCTCACTTTTTTGACCCCTTTGACTGCAGATGGGAGGAACTTTAAGATGAACCGTCAGACCGTTTGGGTTAAGAGCGATACCCGAAACCACCAAGGCTATTTCATTCCCCAGTGTGAGTATACTTTGGTCGAGGCCGACCAAAACGGCTGGGCGCTGATCTGTGCGGACAATGCCCGCTGCTATTATGTGGATCCCGAACAACTCTGGTTTGAGGCGGGATGAGAACTGTTGCTGCCTATTCAGGGCTGCTTGACTTCGAGGGAGTTCTGTAGAAACGCGGGCTCCCCATCATACATTCTCCCCATGCCGTTGGGCAGGGTTTTTTTCATGGGATGAGGATTGGCCCGTCATGCCTGTACACAGAACGGGCTTTAGGCTGGTACCTTGGGGCTTCTTCGACCGCAACCCGACAATCAATCTAGCGGAGCCGGCCTGATACTCGACTGGAATCTGGTTCAAGTTCAACTTTCAATACAACTTTTTTCAATACAACTTTCAATACAGAGGGTCTGGTCTGTCCCAGGCCCTTTTTGACTGCCACTTAGGGAGATTCCCAGGGTTAACCCCGCTCTCGCATGGCTTCGGCCAGCAGCCGGGCCACTTCTGGTCGAGAAAACTCCGGCGGGGGCACTTCACCGCGGCGCAGCATTTCCCGCACCTTGGTACCTGAGAGGTGAATGCGCTGGTGAGGCTGGCTGGGGCTGGTCTTGGCCGTGGCCATGGTGCCGGTGACGGTGCAATAGAAAGCATGTTCAAACTTCAAGGGAATGATGCCCAGCTCCCCCGGCTGGAACTCATCGAAAATGTGTTGGGCATCGTAGGTACCGTAGTAGTTCCCCACCCCGGCGTGATCCCGCCCCACAATGAAATGGGTACAGCCATAGTTTTTGCGAATGAGAGCATGGAAAATAGCCTCGCGGGGGCCGGCGTAGCGCATCGACGCAGGATTGATGGCCAAGATCACCCGCTCCTTGGGGTAGTACTTTTCGATCAACACCTCGTAGCAGCGCATACGCACATCGGCGGGAATGTCGTCGCTTTTGGTAGCCCCCACCAGCGGGTGCAAAAATAGCCCGTCCACAATCTCCAAGGCACATTTTTGGATGTATTCATGGGCGCGGTGGATGGGGTTGCGGGTTTGGAAGCCTACAATGGTTCTCCAGCCTCTTTCCCGAAACAGGTGCCGCGATTGGGCCGGGTCAATCTGGTAGGCCGGAAAAAGAGGGTGGGGATCCCGCTGCAGGAGGGTGACGGGGCCGGCCAAATAGACGGATCCCTGCTCGTAGAGCACCTTTACCCCTGGATGCTGCTCATCGGTGGTGCGATAAACTTGCCGGGCTTCGCGGGTTTTGTCGTAGGTAAATTTCTCCGTCAGCTCCAGTAAGCCCAGGATCTTGCCCTCGGCACTGGCCAAGGCAATCATTTGCCCCTCTTTCAGACCCGCTGCCACTTCCGAGGAGACCGGCAAGGTGACCGGCAGCGACCAAGCCAAGCCATTGGCCAGGTGCATCGTTTCCAGGACGGCCTGGTAGTCTTCCCGCCCCATAAACCCCGTCAGTGGGCTGAAGCCCCCAATGGCGATCATCTCCAGATCCGATTGGGCCCGCTCGTCGAGATAGAGGATGGGGCAATGTTCTGCTTTGGAACGCAGCTCCTGCGCCTGCTCAGGCGGGGCAATGCAGTTGATCAGGGTGCCCCCGTGGGGCGGAATGGCATCACCAGCAGGGAGAGTCGATGGAGATTGGCTCATGAGAAGGGCACTGAGAACAAAGGTTATCCAATCCAATATCCAACTATCGGATCCCAGATCCCCAGAAAGTGGGGAAGAAAGCACAGGTCGGGCTGAAAGCAGGCGGGAGCAGAACAGATGAAGACCCCATCCAGGCTCACACCCTCAGGGATCCCTTCCATCCCAGTCAATCCAGCAGATAGGGAGGCATGCTTTCATCGGTGGCCGATACGTTGTCGAAGATGGGCCGATTCATGATCTTCTTTTGCGCGTGCAGAGGCGAGGATTGGGGTTTGGGCTGAATGATGGGGGCTTGCTCTTTGGGTTTCCGTAACTCCTGGATGGTTTTGGCCCGCTCGTCCGCAACCGCTTGCAACTGCGCCAGCGCCTTTTGCAATTCGTCCCGATGGGCAGTGACTTGCTGCAATTGAGCTTGCAGGGCAGAGACTTTGTTTTGGTAGTCTTGCAAGAGTTGTTGAGCTTCGGCCAGTTGGCTTTTGAGGGCTTCCATTTCCGGCGATTCTGGGGTTGGTTCTGAGGGAGACTGAGAAGACATCGTTGTCGGCTCCTCGCCTGTGGGAGTAGACTCTGCGGAGGTGGGCTCTGAACTGGTTTTAGCACCGGCCTTGCGCCGAATTCCGCCGGAGCGGCGGGAAATTTCCCCCGACGAAGGAAAGAGGCTACGGTCAGATCCGGTCACAAGAGCACCTCGTGTTCAACCAACTGTAGCAGCCGCTGACACACCGCCGACCCAGGCCGATAGTCCATCACCGTCAAGCCGTAGTCAAAAGCAATGCGCAAATCGCTGCTATCTGGAATAGTAACGGGTGAAAGCACATCCGCAAAAATCTGTTGCGCTTGCACATACAATTGCCCGGTATGGGATCCCGACCAAATGCCCCCCGGCAGATAGCGGTCATCCAGCATTGTCAAAATGGCGCGGGCTTGGCTTAGCTGGCCTTTCAGGGCCTCAATGTAGCGCAAGGTCACTTCCGTGCAGGAGAAATCGGCGCGGTTGAGCCGTGTCGGGATCAGTACCCGCTGGGCCACCCGCAGGGCATTGGCGGTGAGAGCATTCAGTTCTCCCGGCGTATCGAGAAAGATGAAGTCGTAGTCCTGCAGCAAGGGATCCAGTTGGCGCTGCAATAGATTCTGCCCCATCTCTCCGGCAGCAGCCAGTTGGGCCGCCACTTCCGCCATGGTGCTGTGGGAGGGCGCCACATCTACCCCCTTGTCGGTGCAGTAGATCACCTCTTCCAGAGGACGTTGGTGTTGCGGGTGTAAGCTGGCCCAAACCGTTTCCGGTGCCGGCAAGGATCCGGCCCCTTCCAGGTAAAGGTTGCTGGCAGTGGCCTGGGACGTGAGATCGATGAGCAAAACTCGGTATCCCCGTTGGGCCGTCAACTGAGCCGCGTGGACGCAGAGGGTGGACTTGCCGGTGCCCCCTTTGTTGTTGGTAAAGGCCAGGATGCGCGCCATCAGCTCCCCCCGTTTTGCCAACTTGTTCCCCTTTCCGAGCAGCCCGGCCAGATCCGACAGGACAGCCGTTTAGGTGGCCCCGCAGCAGTCTATGCTATTGGGTGTAGCCTGGTGGAGGACAACCATGCGCGATGTACTGGCGATCATCTTGGGAGGTGGGCGTGGCACCCGACTTTATCCCCTGACCAAGCGCCGCGCCAAACCCGCTGTGCCCCTGGCCGGCAAATACCGCCTCATCGACATCCCGGTCAGCAACTGCATCAACTCCGACATCGAAAAAATCTACGTCCTCACCCAGTTCAACTCGGCCTCTCTGAACCGCCACATCGTCAACACCTACCGCTTGTCTCCCTTTACAGGCGGCTTTGTGGACGTTTTGGCGGCCCAACAAACCCCTGACAATCCCGATTGGTTCCAAGGCACCGCCGATGCCGTTCGCCAATACCTCTGGCTGATGGACTCCTGGAAGCCGCGGGACTTCCTCATCCTATCTGGGGATCACCTCTACCGCATGGACTACCGCCCCTTCATCCAGCATCACCGGCAGGTTGGGGCCGATGTGACGCTGGCGGTGCTCCCCTGTGAAGAAAAAGTGGCCTCGGGTTTTGGCTTGCTCAAGCTTGGCGAGAACGGTTGCATTGTGGATTTCAAGGAAAAGCCAACAGGAGATCTGCTGAAAGCCTGTCAGGTGGACACCCAAGCCCTCGGCCTCAGCCCGGAAGAAGCCAAAGCCAAGCCCTACATCGCCTCCATGGGCATCTATGTATTCAAGCGAGAAGCTCTGATCGAGATGCTCAAAGTCAAGGAGCACACCGACTTTGGCAAAGAGGTGCTGCCGGCAGCCATCGGCAAGTACCATCTGCAAGCCTACCTCTTCAAGGGTTACTGGGAAGACATCGGCACCATCGAGGCTTTTTACCGGGCCAACCTGGCACTGGTGCAGCAGCCCAACCCGCCCTTCAGCTTCTTCGACAGCGAAATGCCCATCTACACCCGCCCGCGCTTTTTGCCCCCCAACAAAATCCTCGACTCCCAGATTGTCAACTCCATGATCGCCGATGGTTGCATCATCAAAAACGCCCAAATTCGCAACTCCATCATCGGCATTCGCAGCCGCTTGGAGGCCAACACCATCATCGAAAACACCCTGGTGATGGGAGCCGATTACTACGAGTCGGTAGAAGAGCGGCAGGCCAGGCTGGAGGAAGGGATCCCACCGGTGGGCATCGGGGCCAACTCCCACATTGTCAACGCCATCGTGGATAAGAATGCCCGCATTGGGCGCAATGTCCGCATCCTCAACAAGGATCACGTCACCGAAGCGCAGCGGGAAGAGGAAGGGATCTGGATCAGCAACGGCATCGTCACCATCATCAAAGACTCGGTGATCCCGGACAACACCATCATTTGAGGGGGAAACAGGCCGGCCCTGGCCGAGAAGGGGGCCGGGTGAGGCACAGAAACAGTGAGGCTTTTTCTGTTAAGATGGATACCGAGAGCTTTAAAACAAAAGACTGTGAGATCGCTGGAGTGTGTTTAGTAGAACTTCGCCCATTGACGCTTTGGAAGTTTACGATCCGCAATTGATCTGCCGCTATTACCGCTGGCGCCTGCCCCAAGTGATCGGTCGGGCGCTGGCCATTCTCTGGCCTTTCTTGTGGTTTGTCCTCTGTTTGCGCTGGGATCAACTGTGGGGACACACTGATCGCAATGTGGGACGGCGCTCAGTGCAGTTGCGAAAGCTACTCACCGACCTGGGGCCAACGTTCATCAAGGTGGGGCAGGCCCTCTCCACCCGCCCCGATCTGGTGCGCAAAGACTACCTAGAAGAACTCACCCAACTGCAAGATCAACTGCCGCCATTTCCTTCCGAGCAAGCATTTGCCCGCATCGAATCCGAGTTGGGCCGTCCGATTGCCGAGATCTTTGCCCAGATCTCTCCAGAGCCGGTGGCTGCTGCCAGTTTGGGCCAGGTTTACAAAGCGCAGTTGCACAGCGGCGAATGGGTGGCGGTGAAGGTGCAGCGACCCCATCTGCGAGAGCAGTTGAGCCTGGATCTGTACCTGATTCGCTGGGCCTCGACATGGCTGGGCCCCTGGCTGCCCTTGAACCTGGGCAGTACTTTGACGGCGGTGGTGGATGAGTTTGGCCGCAAGCTTTTTGAAGAGATCGACTACCTGCACGAAGGGCGAAACTGCGAGCGCTTCGCCGAATACTTCCGCGACGATCCGGATGTGTACGTGCCGCGCATCTTCTGGGCTTACAGCACCCGCCGGGTTCTGACCCTGGAGTGGATCGACGGCATCAAGCTGACGGATGTGGAGCGCATTCGAGCAGCCAACCTGGAGGTGAAACAATTGGTGCGTATCGGGGTGGTTGCTGCCCTCAAGCAATTGCTGGAATACGGCTTTTTCCACGCGGATCCCCACCCAGGTAACTTGTTTGCCCTCACCGATGGCCGTATGGCCTACATCGATTTCGGCATGATGGATCAGCTCACCGAGGAAATGAAGGAGTACTTGGTGGATGCTCTGGTTCACCTGGTGGATCGCGACTACAACGCCCTGATCGATGACTTTATTCATCTGGGCTTTTTGCAGTCGGATGTCGGCCGCCAAGAGCTGATCCCCGCCTTGGAAAAGGTGCTGGCAGACGTGCTGACCCAAGAGGTGGTCAACTTTAACTTCAAAACGGCCACAGATCAGTTCTCCGACTTGATGTACCGCTACCCCTTTCAGGTGCCCTCCCACTTTGCTCTGGTGATCCGCTCTTTGGTCACCCAAGAGGGAGTAGCCCTCAGCCTCTATCCCCAGTTCCGCATCGTCGGTGTGGCCTATCCCTATGTGGCCAAGCGCCTGCTGACGGATGAATCGCCGCGTATTCGCCAACGGCTGCTGCAAGTGTTGATCAAGGATGGTAAGTTCCGCTGGAACCGCCTGGAGAACCTGATTCAAATTGCCCGCAGCGATGGGGGATTGGATTGGTTACCCACCGCCCAAACGGGTTTGCGCTACCTGATGTCGGAAGAGGCCCGCGATCTGCGCCGCCAGTTGGTGCTTTCCCTCACAGAAGATGATCGCCTTCACTTTGAGGAGCTGCAGCGTTTGTGGCAGTTGCTCAGCCCTGAACTTTCCCCAGCTTACCTCTGGCAGGCAACGCTGAGATCCCTACCCTCGACCGGCGATCTGCAACACACGCTTGCCGAGTTGAGGGAGCAGGTGCAAGCCCATCTGGAACATCTCAGCCGCTGGCGGCTACCTCAACCTTGGTCGGATTTGCTGGCAGGAGTGGGACAGGAAAGGTAGAACGGAAGAAGATGACTCAAGTTTATTGTTATTGAGCTGGACAAAAGCGTGGCAGATCAGAAAGGTGACTTCATTGCGGGTGTAGTGACTGGCGCCCTGTTGGGAGGGATCATCGGCGGGGTCATTGGGTTTGTGCTTGCCCCTCGACTCAGAAAGGGATCCGCCGAAGGCCAACGCCGGGATCCGGATCGTCTCAACGGCACCTCCGCAACCCCTGAACGACCGCGCCTCAGTGCTTCAGGTGAGCCCGCCATGTCCAGCGACTGGAGGAAGTGGGAAAATGAGGCAGAACGCATTGCTCAAGCCCGCCGCACTCTAGAGGCCAAGATTGCCGAGTTAAACGAGGCGATTCAGGCCATGCGCACGCAATTGCTCGTCAAGGAAACCTCTTCCAGGGCTGTTGAGGAAAAGCCTTGAGCAGGGGATCCCTGTCCATGCCAAACTAGAGGCGGCAGCGGCTTTCCTCTCTAGGTTCTGCCATCCTCTCTCGGCTGAGTTGCGATCCTGGGCCAGGTCTGCCTCTGGCGAAGGTGCTTCAGCTTAATGGATGTTGAGTTGATCGAGTTGTTTCCCTACTTTTCCCAACCATGATGCTCAGTCACTTGTTGTCTCCTCTCGCCTGGATGGACAGCCTCTCTCTGGGGTTGGTCTACGGCACTGCCGCGTCTTTGCTGTTCCGCTCCCTTTACCAGTTCATTGTCATTTACAATGCTCTGCTGATCGTGCGGATTTTGCTGATGCTGAGCTGGTTCCCGCAACTGAACTGGTCTAACCCCATCCTGTCGGTGCTCAGCCAACTCACCGATCCCTATCTCAACCTGTTCCGCGGCATCATTCCCCCCATTGGTGGCTTGGACTTTTCCCCCTGGTTGGCCTTCATTTTGCTCAGCTTTGCCATGCAGGTGGTGGGCCAGTTTGCCTAGCCGCTGTAGCACTGGATTCATCTGGATAGGCCGGGATCCCTTTAGGTAGGATGAAGAGCCGCTTTTTTCGCCGTCCACCATGCAGATCCCCGGCGTTGCCCACTACTGGCTGCTGAATGCTCAGGTTCCCCTGTCGGTACTGAAGGAGGCGGTGCCAGGAGCTGTTCCCAACCGCGATAACCTGGTGTTGCTGGATCTGGAAATCGAAGGGGGGCAGATCCGCCAAATCCGGCTGGCAACAGGGATCCCGCCCCAGGGGATCCCCGGCGTGGATCTAAGGCGGGGCCAAGTGTGGCCGTGTTTTGTGGACATCCACACCCACCTGGATAAGGGGCATGTATGGCCGCGCACCCCCAATCCCGATGGTACCTTTGCCGGGGCGAGGCAGGCCGGCCAGGAAGATTGGGTGAAGATGAAGCAAGCCTATGACGGGGATCCGGAGCAGTTTCGGGAGGATCTCTACCGTCGCTTCAGCTTTGGTTTGCGCTGCAGCTATGCCCATGGATCCCAGGCAGTGCGCACCCATCTGGTCTGTGAGAATCCTCAGGTTATGGGGGCCAGCTGGGAGGTGTTTGTCCAGTTGCGCCGAGAGTGGGCGGGCAAGCTGGAACTCCAGGCGGTCACGCTTCTGAGCTTGGATGCCTTTCTCACCCCTGCAGGGGAAAAGCTGGCGGACAAGGTGGCGGAAGTGGGCGGGATCCTGGGTGGGGTGGCGGCGATGGGGCCGGAACTGGATCGGCAATTGGATCGGGTGTTTGCCCTGGCCAAGGAGCGGGGCTTGGCTCTGGACTTTCATACGGATGAGACGGATGATCCGGGATCCCTCACGTTGAGACACGTAGCAGCGGCGGCCTTGCGCAACGATTTTCCCCATCAGGTGGTGTGTGGCCATTGCTGTAGCCTGGCCGTGCAACCGCCGGAGGTGGCCCACAAGACTATGGCCTTGGTCAGAGAGGCGGGAATTGCCGTGGTCAGCCTGCCCATGTGTAACCTATATTTGCAAGCCCGTAACCCCGGCCATACCCCCCGCTGGCGGGGAGTGACGCTGCTGCACGAGCTGAAGGCTTTGGGCGTGCCGGTGATGATAGCCAGCGATAACTGTCGGGATCCCTTTTATGGCTTTGGGGATCACGACGGCCTGGAGGTGTTCCGGGAGGCCACCCGCATTTTGCACCTGGATACCCCCTATGGGGATTGGCCCCAGGCCATCACCACCACCCCTGCCCGCATCATGGGCTTGACCGAGCGAGGGCAAATTGGGGTGGGCTTGCCGGCAGATCTGGTGCTGTTCAAGGGACGTGGCTTTGACGAGCTGCTCTCGCGACCCCAACATGACCGGGTGGTGTTGCGTCAGGGGCAGGCCATCGACACCACTTTGCCGGACTACAGCGAGCTGGACGACCTAATGGAGAGGGTGGGGACAGCGCTCAGCTCCGAGAAGTAGAGCGGGGTCACAGTCGTTTCAAGTTAGATTAAGACACTTCCCAATTGCTGATACATTCACGCTGAACTCTCCTGAACATGGTTCAGGAAAGAAGCGATCGCATCCTGCCTATCTCTGAGCAGGAAGGCGGTATCCCGCAAAGCCCTGAGGAATACCCCCCGAGCGCTTTCCCCGTTCACTTCCCGGCAACCGTTGCGGTGGACTCAAGGATCAGGGGGAAACTTGGTCTACTATATCCCTCTCAATGACTTTTGCCAAACCGCCTAAAGCTCAGTAAATTCAGCAAAGTTCAGGGTTTTGGGGGTTAGAGGCATGCTCCACGGTGCCGCCCCAGCGTTCCGCGCCGCTGCCACAACCACCACCTCCAGGCAAAGGGAGAGAGCATGACTCTAGTCAATAATAAGCTCAACTATACTGAAAATAATGTATAATATGTTCAGTACGGATTACTACCAGTTGATCTTTCTGTTTACTTTCGAGTCTGCCAACATGGTAGCCAAAGCAAAGCAGAAAATTGGTAGTAAGACGACACGGAAACTGCGCTTTGGGTATTCTACTCAAAGCTTTGCGGGATACCGCCATTCTGGTTGGAAACAAACAGAATGCTATCGCTGCATAGTTGAACAGTGATGTGTGGCTACGCCACGCAAGCGAACAGCAGTGTTCAGCGTAAATGTATCAGCTAGTGCACAATGCTAAGGAAAAAGTTTCATTCCCGCTTAAAAATGACTATGCGGATTGTCCTCGAACTCCAGGGTGCAGAACTTTAAGGTTCGGCAGTTTTCCGCTACCGTGCGCCTCACGCTCTCCGGTAAGCCTTCCGGTATTTCCGCGTCGATTTCCAGGGTAATTTTGACAGTGGCTCCTGGCAGATTGGTCAGGTGCCGGATGACCTCGTCGGCAAGGGTTGCAACATCTCTGTTGACCCGCAGGGGATCCATTTCCACCCTGCCGTAAAATCGCCTCGGCAACGCCGGCTGGGAAACTTGATTTCCTTGATTCGTAACTGGGGAATCCTCCTCGCCGGGGCCAGGAAGAGGCGGAGTGCTGTCTGGGAAGATGCAGGGCGCCTTTGGGGAAGGAACTTGAAGGGCTTCCAATTGACGGCGGGCAACCTCTGGCTTGACCAGCAGGCTGTTGGAACCGATGCTGGGCTTGACTATGGCTGCCACTTGCAAGCCGAGGTATTTGCCTTTGGACTCATCGAAGGCCTCTGCGTAGGCAAAGCTATCCTCCCAAGCAGTTGAGGCTACCCCGTCTTCTACAGCTCTTAGAAGAACGGATGGGTCTTTCAAGCGGGGTAGGTAGAGGTACTGGGCCAGGCATTCCCACAGTCGTTTGAGATCGATGTGATCAGCCTCGCGCCAGAGGAATCTATCCAGCGTATCCAGGCGGAGGGTGATGGCAGAGTAAGCGGTAACCAGATCCCCCTCGTGGACAGCTTTGCGGCTGGCTTGCAAAATGGGGGAGTCTTGCCCCTGCAGTCGGCATTCTTTCCACTCTAGACTGCCTTGGGGATCAGGCTGGGCTGGGATCAGCAGCCATTGATAGGTTTCCCGCAGAGCAGCCTCAACAGCAGCCTCGGATTGGTGCAGCTTGGTATCGGCTTGGGCGGTTTGGAAGGCATCTAGGTTGAGGAGATCTTTGTCTTCCAGGATCCCTTTCCAAGCTAGGTATTGGGCGGTATTGCGTTCTAGGCTTTCCAGGCGGGTTTTGTCGGGCGCCAAAAACAGCAGCATGTTCCTGTAGTAGCGGGGGCCGCTGCCGCGACGCTGGAGGGCCTGCTCAGCCCAGACTCGCCCAGGGCTATCCTGGCTACCCCGGCTATGGGAATACTGAGGATGCAGGATCACCAGCCGCACGCCTAAAGTGGGATCGTCGGGAATATCGGCAGTGGAGTCGGGGGCAACGTGAACGGCGCTGAACTCACCGCGATTTCTGTCGGCTTTGAGGCGCCGGATGATCTCTTGGCAGAGGGTGTGGGGCTCGTCCCTCAACAGTTGCTCGGCTCGCTCCTGAGCAGTGCGGTTGACGTTGGGCTGGGTGGAAATCCAGTAGCGACTGCCATCTCCGTATAGGTAAGTTGCTTGGTCGGATAGCCGCCGCAGGGCATCGCCGAAGGTGATGGGGTGTTCTCCCGGTTGCACGCAGCCCAGCTTGATGCGGCGCTCCTCAATGCCGCGGTTGGCGGCCCGCAGGGTGGGGGCGGATCCCATGTAGATGGTGCGGGCAACCCGGCGACAGGCGGAATACCGGCCCAGGTTGGGGTGATCTCGGTCGAGAGTCAGGGGCAGGGAAGTGGGGCCATCCACGTCTTTGTCGATTACCGGCAGCCAGTTGTCGTCTAGGTAGCGGGTCAGCTCTGCTTGTACCTGTTGATCGTCCATGGGGATGTGGGCGGGCAGGATCATCAGGCTGCGGTCATTTCGCTCCCAGAGGGTGTGGATGACCCTGGCCATCAGCCGTAGCACACCGCGGGTGCGTTGAAACTTGTCGAGAGTAGACCAGTCGGAGTAAAGGCGGTCAAACAGCTCTGGGTGAATGGGATAAGCAGCCTTGAGGCGGCGTTCGTAGTCACTTTCTTTGCACTCGCTGGGAAATTCCTGGCTTTGGCTGCGATAGAGATCCATGAACGCTTTCACCACGGCATCCCGCTGCACAAATAGCTCGGGATTGGTGAGGGGCTGAAACAGGCGGCGGCGGACAATTTCAAAGCTTTCTTCAGCGCTCGCGGGCCGCCAAGGGGATTCCACCCGGCCAATGGCATTTCTCAGGCGAACCAGAGCTTCTTTGCCCCGCTCCCCGCCAATTTCGATATCCGAAGAAGGAAGGCTCACCACCAGCAGTGTATCTTTTGCGTTCTTGGCCGATTCGCTCAGGGTTTGGGCAAAGGTAAACTGGGTGTCGAAACTGCCGCCGGCTAGGTCAGGGCTGTCGTGGAGTTGGCGAGCATAGGCCACCCACTCATCGATTAGGATCAGGCAAGGGGCATAGCGGTTGAACAAGACTTTAAGCGCATCGCCGGGGTTGGTGGAAGTTGCGTCGGCCTGCTGCACCCGCGCATAGCCTTCGGCACCTCCCAGTTGCCAGGCCAACTCCCCCCAAAGGGTGCGGATCAGGGGGCGGTTTTGCTGGGCGTGCTCAGGCTTGTAGGAGGGAATGCCGCTGGGCTGGAGCTTGTTCCCCACCAGGACGGCTATCCTGACGTTTTGAGGTGGTCTCTGCAGACCGACGGCTTGGAGAAGAGACTCTGTGCCGGGTAGGGGGCCCTCACCCCTAGCCCTTCTTCCAAAGAGGTGGTAGAGGGCAAGCATGGCGTGGGTTTTGCCGCCGCCAAAGTTGGTCTGCAACTCTATCACGGGATCCCCCCCTTGGCCGCTGAGGCGCTTCAGGGCATTGGTGAGCAGTTGTTGCAATCCCTCGGTAAGGTAGGTGCGGCGGTAGAACTCGACGGGATCCCGGTACTCATCCGAACCTTCGCCCAGGTAGACTTCCCAAAGATCGGCGGCAAATTCGGCTTGTTGGAAGCGACCTGAAGCCACATCGGGGTGGGGAGTGGCAACCTCGCGCCAGGGCTTGAGGCCAGCCTGGGGCTGACCTTCTGTAGGGGATCCCATAGCGCGACGGCTTTCCCGCTTGGCCTGTTCTTCGAAGCGCAGTCGCAGTAGCTCTTGTTTTTGTTTTTCAACTTCGGCAGCTTGGGGGGCAGCAATGGCGCTCAGCAGTCGGGCAACGCTATCGAGGGCGCGATAGGCATCGTCAAAACCAAAAGTGCAGGTGTGGGCCCAGGTGTTGCGGGTATTGCGCAGCTCGCTGACTAGGGTGCGCTCCGCTTGTCCCAGAGTTTGCCTGAAGACGGTGTTCCACTGCTCCCACATGAGAGTCAGCAGCGCCAAAACATCTTCCTCCAGGATCTGCTCAGGACTTTTGAATTTGGGAGAGCTCTCGGGCAGCTTGTCGGCGACAACTGTCAGCCACTTCTCTCCATGGAAGGCTTGCATCTCCCGCACGACAAAAGGATAAAGCCCCTGCCGCAGAAGGTTGAGGGCGCGTCCAACTCGTTCGTGGTTGCTGATAGCCATAAGTGATTGAATGAAATTGAAGTTAGGGGGTGGGTCGATTATTTCCAGATTAAAGTGAGATCCACAACAAAGCCAGGGAGAACCGGATCCCCAGACAAGCTAGCAGGTCGCTCCAAAACTTGCACCAGCTGACCTGGGCGGTAGACGTAAACCCGCTGGCTTTCTGGATCGATCAGCCAGCCCAGTTGGGATCCGTTGTCTAGGTACTCCTGCAGCTTGGCCTGAAGGATAGCCAGCTCGTCAGTGGGGGACTTCAGTTCCAGCACAAAGTCGGGGCAAAGAGGAGCAAAGCGACGACGCTGCTCCGGGGTAAGCTGCTGCCAGCGCTCTTTGGCAATCCAAGCGGCATCGGGAGAGCGGATGGCCCCATTGGGCAGGGCAAAACCTGCAGAAGAGTCGAAGACAAGACCTAAGTTCTTGCCTCGATTCCACTGCCACAGTTGGCCCAGTAGGTCGGCGTTGCGGAATCCACTTTCGCTGCCTGCAGGGGCCATGGCGATCAGTTCTCCTTGGGCGGTGCGTTCCAGGCGCAGCTCAGGATTCTGCCGACAAAGCTGCTCGAAAACTTCATCGGTTAAATTCACAGCCGGCTGCAGGTTGAGGGCAATCATGAGCTCATCCTGGTGGGCAGTTTTAGAGCGTGGGGAGCACTATTCCCAGATTAAGGTGAGATCCACCACAAAGCCAGGGAGAACGGGATCCCCAGACAAACTAGCAGGTCGCTCCAAAACCTGTACCGGCTGACCTGGGCGATAGACGTAAACTTGGCCCTTTTCTGGGTCGATTAACCAGCCCAGTTGGGATCCGTTGTCCAGGTACTCCTGCAGCTTGGCCTGAAGGGTGGCCAGCTCGTCAGTAGGAGACTTCAGTTCCAGCACAAAGTCAGGGCAGAGGGGAGCAAACCGACGGCGCTGCTCTGGGGTGAGCTGCTGCCAGCGCTCTTTGGGCATCCAAGCGGCATCGGGAGAGCGAATGGCCCCATTGGGCAAGGCAAAACCGGCGGAAGAGTCAAAGGCCACACCAAGCTGAGTTTGCCGGTTCCACTGCCAGAGCTGGGCGCTAAGGCTCAAGTTTTGACGACTGCTTTCGCTGCCTGCAGGAGCCATGGCGATCAGTTCTCCTTGGGCAGTGCGCTCTAGGCGCAGCTCAGGATTTTGCCGGCAAAGCTGTTCGAAAACTTCATCGGTTAAATTCAAAGCCGGTTGCAGGTTGAGGGCAAGCATCATCTTCTTTGGGCAAAACTCTCAGAGTACGTGGCCTATGGCTCGTATTAATTCCCTAAGATGGAGCGTATTTTTTGGCGAAGGGCACGAAGGGCTGGACTTCTACCCAGATCTCGACTTTGGGCCAAGACTTCTGGCACCCACTCTAAAATCGGTAGCTGAGGAAAGGTTGGGCTGGTGGCAGAAGCCTGATATTGGCCGGATTGCAGGATGTAGATGGTTAGCTGGTTGCCTTGATAAACCCAAAGTTCGGGCACTCCTAGGCGGGTGCAAGCCTCAATCTGGGTTTTGGAAGTAACATCCACTTCGATGGCCAGATCCGGAGGCGGGTCAACAGATAGATCCAGCCGATCTTTGCCAATCACGGCCTGGTGATTTTGGATATAGAAGCATTCATCAGGTTCGATCCCGTAGTTCATTGCTTGCTGTTTGAAGGTAGCTGACCCAAAACATTCGCAGTCAACTTCCAGTTCCTCTAGCAAGATTTTGACAATGTCTCCAATGATGGATTTTTCTCGCTCATGCTTGGGTGAGGGCATTCTGATTTCCAATATCCCATCGCTGTAGGCAATGCGGCTGGCTCGCTTTTCGCCCAGCTCATCTAGGATGGCTTCAAAGTCTAACCAATTCAGATTGTGAATCAGCAGGCGCTGGCCGGGTGGGATGGTGAGTTGTCGAAGCTGGAGGGTGACCATCGTCTGGTTGGGTGTAAGGATAGAAACTCTGAGGTCTTTTAGCTTATGGGGGTGTGGGGGTAGCTAAGCCCCGCACTGTACTCGTAGAGTCAGTGTCGGGATACAGATACCCCCACATGGTGTATGATGGGAGTACTTGCACAAAACGGCTTTTGCCGGAATCTGGTGCAACTACGCGGTAGGGCATTCCGTGTCTGCTCGTGGAGGGTTCTTGCGTAGGCTCCCCGATGAAGCGAGAAGCCCGCTCCGTACTGCCTGCAGTCGGAGTCGGGAGTATGTCACGCTTTGCTTCCCCCAGAGGTAGAAGGCTAAAGCAAGCTGGGCTGGAAAGGATCATGCTGCTTTTTCTTTATTTCGGATGCTAGCCGGTTAATTTCCGGCCAGGCAATGACGAGAGTGTTATAGGCTAGGGCTTCTTGAGTCCAGCCTTTCTTTTCGCAGAGGGTATAGAGCCGATAGGCCAGATCGCGGGCAACCGCACCTCTATCTCCCAAGGCAGCCAGGAGAGCGGCGGCTTCCATTTCTCCTTTCCGATCGAGGGTGTGGATGAGGGTCTGGGTGATGAGCCAGGCGGAGGAAGCAAGGAGCAAGGGGAGGGAATCTGCTCCCTTTTCTTTTCTCTGGGCTATTTCCTCTCTTCTCAACAACCGCACCTTGCCGGCCTTGGCTTCTAGGATCCCAAGTTCCTCAAGGGACTCAATGCTGACGTTTCTGGCCTTGCTGAGGACTTCTGCTTCCCCGTAGGGGCCTGGCTCAAATTGATATTGGGCAAACCAAGTGGTGGCCCAGCGGCTGCCCTCATCGAGTTCCCCTTCTTGTTCGCTGAGATATTCATCTAGGTACTGGTTGATCAGTTGCAGGGCAGTGCGGACGGTCAGGGGCGAGCCATCGCTTTCCAAAACTGCAGCATAGCGGGAATAGATGGCCATGCCGGGGCCGATGCTGGCTTGGGCCAAGTCCACAGGAGCAATGCTGCCCTGCTGCAGAAGCTTGAGAGCCTCAGGCAGCTCGCGCTTCAGCTCGGCAAGGAATTGACGACGGGATACCTTGGGCGCATCCGCCGGGCGGGGACGACAGACCAGGACGATCGAAGAGGCAAGGGCGTTACGCCCCAGCTCTCTTAATCCGCCTGTCTTTTCAGTTCGTACCGGCCAAGTGCCGTCAATGCTGAAGTTGGATTGAATCAGTCCTTCCAGAATCGTTTCCCAACCGGTAGAGACTCTGCCCATGGGTTCTGTGCCGCTAACGCGAACACCCCTAGCCCTTCTCCCAGAGGGGGAGAGGGGAACTGGATCGTCTATATCCTCATCTTCTTCCCCTTGCTCCACTTGGGAGAGAGAATCGGGGGATGAGGAGTCTTCTTCCATTTGCTTAAAGGCGTAGTAAACTGTAACGGGATAATCGGGATGATTCAGACGGTTAATACGCTGGAAAACTTTGATTAGGCTGGCTTCAAAAAATTCTTTGGCTTTATCCTTACTGCCATGCCGAAACCGGTCTGCCACCATTTCTTGCGCTTTGGGGACTAAAACGGTATTGAAAATGGTGGGGTAGACAGAACCCATGGATCGCCTGAGCCAAACGTAAAAGAAATCCGAGAGATCGGCATATGGCACGGCATCGTAGTAGGGTGGATCGGTGGAGATAATTTTGGGAAGTATGTCGTCCGAGCTTATAAGAGTGGCGTCATGCTGATTAACTTTTGCAGGGATGTTGGGTACTAAGTTTTCAAGAACCCCGGTCAAATACTCAAGTTGTCCCAAAAAGTTTCCCGATGAGTTTGAAAATGGGTTGCCTTCTGTAAAGTCCCAATTCATAGGTATTGCTTGTCTTGCAAAAACTTGTTCTACTTTTTCACACTTTGTATTCCAGAAACACATACTTGAAGATCGGTTTGCCAATCGGCTTACATTCATCCCCAAATAAACACTAATCGCCTCTCCATACGCCCTCGCGCCTGTGCCGCCCTCGGCTAGGGGCACATCGTCATTGGGGAGTCCGGCGGCAATGGCATCGGCTGTGGCCTTTTCCCGTGCTTCCGCCACCAAATCACTGAAGGTCGTCAGGGCCACCAGTTGCCGGGGGGTGAAGAGATCTGAGATTTTCCTCATCCCATAGTTGGGAGTCTTAAAATCCCTTGGATTATGGGGTAAATTGGCATCTGGTTTCCAAGTGGGTTGTGCTGATTCAGCAATTTCAACGTGTTCTTGTTGAGGTGATAGATACACCCTGCCATTTTGTCCCTCCGCCACAATGGCCATCATCTGGGATCCCATGCGTCGGGCCTGACCCTCTTTGCGGATGTACTCCAGCGGCACAGGCGTTCCGCAGGCAATGCAGCGTGCCCCTCTGCGGCCTACGGTTCCCTCCGGCGCTTTGCCCTTACCTGACCTGACCACAAACCGGATCGAGGGAGCAGAAGCGTTCTCTCCCCCATTCACCACCACCGGCTCTACCCAAGCCTCTTTCCCCTTCTTCGTCGAAAGCTGAAACGATCGCACCAAGGGCATCTGACAGCGGCAGGCCGGATTTGGACAGGTCACCGTCCGCGCCCACAACCAGGCAATTACCGTCAACTCCTCTGTGCCTAAGGACTCCGTCCGAGTAGCGCGAAAGTGCTCCGCACCGCTAGCGCGAATGGACTCCGTCCCGCTGACGCGAATGGGGTTTGAATAGGAAGGATAGAGGTGTCCAATGCGTTCAAAGGCTTGTTTCCGCATCCAAGCCCCGTAATACCGGACGTCTGCTGCCAATCCTTGGGCCCCCCGCCAGGCTGAGATATGCTTCTTAGCCCGATCTTCAGGGTTGATGGGGGCCTTGTCCTTAAACTTCGGCGGAATCTCAATCAATGCTTTGTTGATCAGCACCGCCACCGGGTTGAGATCGCTGGCATGGGCCTCTAACCCCAAGCGCTGCGCTTCCAACGGGATGGATCCGCCACCGGCAAAGGGATCGTAAACGGGCGGCGCGTACTTGGCGATGTATTCTCTAACTGCTGCCGGATCCGTAGGGGGCTCTTCCCCCCGATCCCAGGCTAGACATCGGGCAATTTCTCGCTGCGCTGCCTCCAGCACGCCGGAGTTTGGATTGTTCACGTCATCCCAGGACACCAGACCCCGCACGACCCGCTTCCCCTGTTCAATCTCTATGCGGCCCAGGATGTTGAACAGCCGCTGCCGCTCTCGTTCTTGGTCGGCCTCGGTGGGGAACTTGTCCGGCCAACTGGAAGGGTCATCGACCAGGGAAGCCCAGAGCACTGCCCGACAGGCTGCTAAGGGTCGCCGCGCCCACCAGAGATGTAGGGTGCTGGGGTGACCATGGCGGATGGATTTCTCGCGAGCCGATTCCAGATTGATGGCTTCGAGGGGCAGGGCAACTTCAATCAGCTTCTTGCGGCGGCTCATTAGACAAAGGTCAGCTAGAAATTGCAGGAGCCCCGCACTGTACCCGTAGGGTCGGTGTCGGGAGGAATGCTATAATAATACTGCGGACACCAGAAACGGTTGTTTAAGGCACTGGTAACGGTCGATTGGGGGTGCTGTAAACCACCCCAGAGGCTTGTGGTTGGCTTGCTAACTGCAGGGCTACTAAAAGCCCGCTCCGTACCGCCTAGCGGTTGGTGTCGGGTAGTTTACTCGGGTTAAACAGTCTGCAGTTTAGAGTTTAGTCTGAGGGGAAGGCGGGCTCAACGAAAAGATGGCTCCAGCCTGTTCAAGAACAAGTGACATACTCCCATCACTGACCCTACAGGTACAGCGTGGGCTTCGCGCTTCATCGGGGAGCCTTCGCAAGAACCCTCCACGCGCAGACACGGAATGCCCTACCGCGTAGTTGTACCAGATTCCGGCAACGCCGTTTTATACAACTACTCCCATCATACATCATGTGGGGGTATCTGTATCCCGACACTGACACTACGGGTACAGTGCGGGGCTTAGCTACCCCACGCCCCCACAAGCTAAGGCATCTTGATTTTGGACAAGCCATGTTGGGCTGCAAGACAACTCGCTGACCTGCTGGAACATGGATTTGCCGCAATTCCAGTAGCATGAATTCATCCTACCAATGAAAGTTAGTATCTATTTGGGATCCCTTCCTCGATTCCACAATTCTTTCCAATCATAGTTGACGCTACTGGCCCCAAAATCCGGCTCCCGTTGAAAAGGCCGCCGCACATACCGCACCTGGCAGCCTTCGCCCGGCACGGTGTAGGTGCCTGCAGGGGTCTTTACCCTGAAGGCATCCCCTTCTGGAAAGGCGGGATCGGCTGGCACTTCTACCAAAGCCACGATGAAATGGTCGGGTTTGTTGAGAGCTGTCAAGATTTCATTTTTGGTAACGGTTACCGTCTTTGCTCCCTCAACTCTGCCTTTGACTTCAATGAAGCGAAGGCCTTCCCTTCCAGCGGATTCGATATCATAGCCCAGGTTTTCAGCGCTGACATCACGAGGTTCGTAGCCCAACGCCCGCTCTATGGCCATAACGGCAGCCATTGCTGCTTGTTCTACTCGCCGGGTTTCGCGGGCAAAGGTGGTAGGGGTTGACCCTCGCTTGCCCTGTAGCCGCTGCAGCAGTCCGATGGGGATCACCAAGGCTTTCCCGGTTACCACCGGCGGCAAGGAGGATAGCTGGCGCTCCTGCTCCAACTCCGATAGGCGCTTCTGAAGGCGATCCGCCAACTCATCCGCCCGCTGCTGAGCCTTGGCAGAGTTGAGCTTGGCGTTGGGCCTGCCGGCTTGCTCTTGCAGCCGCAACTGTGCAGCTTGATGATCCCAGTAGTTAATTTCTCGGGTGAGGCGATCTTTAACAGCCAGCTCCGTCTTGTTGATCAATTCTTCCCGCTGAGCTTTGATTTCCTGGAAATGCTGGGGAACTAAACGCTCAATGGCGTAAGCGATGGCTTGGCTTTCTACCTCTGAAGCCGAGAGCTGGGGGATGTGGGATCCAGCTTTCGCTTTCACAAGGTCGCGCTCTGCGGGAGTTAGGGGCCGGTAGTCCAAGTAGGGAGCATAGCCGGCGCTTCTTACCCTGACGCTCTCTCCTCCTCCTAGCCCTTGGGGAGCGGGGAGAAAGATCTCCACATATTGCATCCGTCGGGAGATAACCCGTCGCTGGCCATTTCGGTCTAGGCGCCCATCCTGAAGGGCATGCTCTAGGTACACCAGTATCCGTGGTGTTTCGCCGGGATCGTTTTCATCGACGAGGATGGATCCCTGTCTGAGCAAATCTCGGTGTTGCTCCAAAACCAAGTCCAGAGTGGCATCCAGCAGGGGATGGCCTGGGCAGATGAACTCTGCCGGGGGCTTGTTGGGGACGCTGATGAGGTTTTTGTTAAAGGTAATCCGCTCGTATTTTTTTAAGATGGGTGCGCCCAACCCAATCTGGCGGTCGCGATTGCGAATTGCTGCCGGCACATGGGTAATTTCATAGCGTTTGGGTTCCCGCTCTCGAATGGTGCCACCCAAGCGTTGAAAAGCTTCTAGGAAGAAGGAGGCAATGAAATGAGGCTGGAGCTTGCGGGCCTCGGCTCGCTCCATTTCCGCCCGGATTTGCTGCACTTTGGTCGTATCCATCGAGTCGTGGGCCAGGGCGCGTTCTGCCAGGAGTTCCCTGAGCCGCTCGTGGTCTAGGCGATCTGCAATCACTTGATTGAGTCGGGCCTTGACCTCTGGACGATCCCCGTAGCGAATGGCCTCGATCAGCAGCTCTCGCAGTTCTTGACCGGCAATCGCTTTGCCCAGGACATCGAAGACCTTGCCCCCCAAGGCCCTTTGCTCGATTTCTATTTTTTTCAGCAAAGCCAAGTAGACATCTCCTTCCCGCGTTTCCTCGGCCACTAGGTTCCACAGGTGGCAGACCTCGGTTTGACCAATGCGGTGAATTCTCCCAAAGCGCTGCTCCAGGCGGTTGGGGTTCCAAGGCAGGTCGTAGTTCACCATCAGGTGGGCCCGTTGAAGGTTGATCCCTTCTCCCGCAGCATCGGTAGCAATGAGTACTTGAACGGCGGGATCCTGTTTAAAGGCTTCCTCGGCTTTTTTGCGCTCTTCTCGACCCATGCTGCCGTGAATGGTGATCACCGCTTCCGGTTGGCCCAGCAAGTTCCCCACTCGGTCAGCCAGATAGTTGAGGGTATCTCGATGTTCGGTGAAGATAACCAACTTGCGCCGATGTCCGCCGGCATCAAACATCTCCCCCTGATTTTGCAAGAGTTTCGATAGCTCCTCCCACTTGCGGTCTTTGCCGCTACGTCTCACTTGCAAGGCTAATTTTTCCAGCTCCTGCAGCCGCTGAATTTCTGCCTGCAGCTCGACAATTGTGCGGGCGGCAGTTGCCTGATCTACCAGCTCTTCTTCTCGCGGTTCCCGCTCTTCAGCAGGGCAGTCTTCAAAATCCTCATCCCAGCCTTCTTCGTCTAGCAGGGAAGTGGTAAAAGCAAGGTTGTCTCCCCGGCTGCGCAATTGTTCTTCCTTTAGCTTCCGCTGCAGTCTCTCTCGTCTTCGCAGCAAGGATTGGTAGATCGCTTCTGGAGAAGAGGCTAGCCGACGTTGCAGGATGGTTAAAGCAAAACCGACCGTCCTTTTGCGGCTACCTTGCTCTAAAGCTTCCGCGCGGTTAAACTCTTCGCGCACGTAATCGGTCACTTCCTTATAGAGCCTGGCTTCCAGGTCAGACAAGACGTACTGGACGGTGTAAGCTCGCCGTTCGGGAAAGAGAGGCTTGCCATCGAACTTGAGCAGGTCTTCTTTCACCAGCCGCCGCATCAAATCCGAGGCATCACAGGTATGAACTCCATCTCGGAATCTCCCCTCAAAGCGATCCCCATCCAGCAAAGCCAAAAAAAGCTGAAAGTCTTCTTCTCTACCGTTGTGGGGAGTGGCTGTCATCAGTAAAAAGTGGCGTGTTAGCTGCGAGAGCAACTTGCCCAGCTTGTAACGCTTGGTTTCTTTGATTTCTCCCCCAAAGAAGGATGCGGAGAGTTTGTGGGCCTCATCAACAATAACCAGATCCCAATCAGTTTGCCTCAGTTTCTCCTGCAGGGCCTCATCTCGGCTGAGCTTATCGAGGCGGGCAATGAGAAGAGGTATCTCCAGGAAAGGGTTGCCAGTTCGGGCGGCTTGAATGCGATCGTTGGTCAAGATCTCAAAGGGCAAATGAAACTTTTGCACCATCTCATCTTGCCACTGCAGCGTTAGACTCCCCGGGCAAACGATGAGACAGCGGTGCAAGTCACCTCGAATCAATAGCTCTCTAACCAAAAGCCCTGCCATGATGGTTTTGCCGGCACCTGGGTCATCGGCCAGCAAAAACCGCAGCGGCTGCCGCGTGAGCATTTCCCCATAGACGGCGCTGATCTGGTGGGGCAGGGGTTCTACCAGAGAGGTGTGAACGGCCAGCAAGGGATCAAACAGGTGCGCCAGCCGAATCCGATAGGCCTCTGAAGCTAGGCGAAATAAGGCGCCGTCTCCCTCGAAGTTGCCAAGGGATCCCTCGGCTACCACCTCTAGGGTTGGCTCTTTATCCCGAAACAGAAGCTCTGAATGGAGACGCCCCTGAGTGTCTTTGTAGATGGCCTCGATGGTGCTGCTGCCGTACCACCTCACACTCACGATGGCAACGGTTTGATTGGGCAGGATCCCTTTGACCTTGGCGCCAGGGGTGAGATCTTCCAGTCGAGCCATAAACTGCGGGTTTCCAGAGCTGCGAGCGGAGCCTGTTCCAGCTCCCCATTGCTATGTTGCGCTCACTTCCAGCTCTTTTCCCACAGCAAAAGTCCCCTTCTTCCATAAAAGGAGACAGCAGTTTGGAGTTGGCAAGCGGCTTCACGACGGTTTTAAGCCGGTTTTAAGTCCTGATACATTTACGCTGAACACTGCTGAACATCACTGTTCAACTATGCAGCGATAGCATTCTGTTTGTTTCCAACCAGAATGGCGGTATCCCGCAAAGCTTTGAGTAGAATACCCAAAGCGCAGTTTCCGTGTCGTCTTACTACCAATTTTCTGCTTTGCTTTGGCTACCATGTTGGCAGACTCGAAAGTAAACAGAAAGATCAACTGGTAGTAATCCGTACTGAACATATTATACATTATTTTCAGTATAGTTGAGCTTATTATTGACTAGAGTCATGCTCCTATCAGGGATCCCTGTGGGCAGCCAGAATGGCCTGAGCAGCCAGGTGGCCGGAGAGGGTGGCCCCTTCCATGCTGTCGATGTAGTCTTGGGCGGTGTAGCTGCCGGCAAAAAAGAAGTTGGGTACTGGGGTCTTTTGCTGTGGGCGATAGGGATCCATGCCCGGCGCTTCTCGATAGAGGGAGTGGGCCAGTTTCACCACGCTGTACCAGGTCATGTTCAGCTGCCGGGATGAGGGAAACAGCTCGTGGACTTGGTGCAACACGTGCTGGGCAATTTGCTCGTTGGGCATGGAAATGAAGGGATCCCCCGGCGTGAGCACGCATTGTAGCAGGGATCCCTGGCCCGGCTTGTAGTAGTCGGCGGGGCTGGTGAGGGCCAGATCGGCAAAGCAGGAAAAATCGGCATCGGCGGTGTAGAGGAGATTGTCGATACCCAGAGCCTCTGGGTGTTGGCTGGCTCGTTTGGCCTGGCCTTGGGGGTTCAGCTCCGTCACCCAGCCATCGAAGCGCAACTGCACCGTGGCCACCGGTACGGATTCCAGCTTGTAGAGGTTGTCGAACTGAGGCCACTGCCGCCATACTTCCGGGATCAGCCGTTTGGCCCCTTCCACCGCCGTTGCACACACATACACATCTGCCTCCACCCGCTCTCCATTGGCCAAGAGCAAGCCGGTCACCGCGTAGGGAGGAGAGTCGTTCACTTCAATGCGACTGACCCCTCTGCGGGTGTGGATCTGGCCCCCGCGGGCTTGGATGTAGCGGACGATGGGCTGAGTGAGGTAGGTGTCCGGGGATCCCTTGAGGAAATTGAGCTTGGAGGCCTCTGTTTTGCTGGCAAACATCTGAAAGATCGTCAGCATGCAGCGGGCAGAAATCTGCTCTGTATCGATAAAGCCCAAGGCATAGGCAATCGGGTTCCACATCCGCTTCAGGCTACCCTCGGATCCCCCATGCCGCCGAAACCAATCGGCAAAGCTCATCCGATCCAAGGCGCGAATTTGCCGCATTGCCCCTTCATAGTCCAGCAAGCCGCGAATCAAAGGGCTGGTGCCCAGCGCCAAGGCGTTGCGCAGCTTGTCCGCCCAAGAGAGCTGCTCGGTGGTGAAAAAAGCTTTGAGGCCGTTGAAAGGCGCCCCCAGGGGAAAGCGAAAATCCAGACTGGCCGTTTGCCCACCTCGGTTGACAAAGGTGTGGGTGTGTTGCTTGGGCAGCAGGTTCTCGTAGGCCCCCACCTTTTTCATCAGGGCAAACAAATTGCTGTAGTTGCAGAAAAAAACGTGCAGCCCCATCTCGATGTGGTTGCCATCGGCATCCTGCCAGGATCCCACCTTGCCGCCGACAAAAGGCCGCGCCTCGTAGAGCTGCACCTCGTGTCCTGCTTCAACCAAATCGACTGCCGTCACCAACCCGGCCAATCCGGCCCCGATAATGGCTACCCGCATAGCAATACCCTCAAACAGGCGCTGCCCGGGATCCCGCCCAGACTTTGCGCAACTGCAAAGAAAGATGAACTTCTCTCATTCTGGAACAAAATGCGCCGGGGATCCCTGACTTGACAAACCACCGCAAAACTTGCCATCATAAGTTTCCCGACGCGGATGTAGCTCAGTGGTAGAGCTTCTCGTTGCCAACGAGACGGTCGCGCGTTCGAATCGCGTCATCCGCTTGCTTAGGCTTGTGAACCCATTCAAGAGGGGAATGAGATCCCTGCAAGGGAGAGGGCCGTGACGGTAGTCCCAAGGAGCTCCCCCTTTCCTCTCTCCCCAAAGGAGTCAGCCCTCACTCCCAGCTCTTCTCCCTCTGGAAGAGGGGAGAGTAGGGGTCTCGGTTTGATTGGGCTGATTTGGGAATGGTTTGATTTGGGGAGCGTAGAAGGTCTCCAGGCTGTCACGGTCGCCCACAAAGCGCCAGTGCCAGGGTTCGTAGCTTACCCCCTGAGGGTTGTTTCTGGGGAAAGACAGCTCAAAGCCAAAGCGGGCCGCGTTGCTCTGCAGCCACTGGAAGGCCGGGGTGGTCTCAAAGGCTTCTTGAGTATCCCACTGCGGAAACCCGGCATCCCCAAGGTCGATGGCATAGCCAGTGTGGTGCTCGCTATAGCCAGGGGGAGCACTGACAGCAGCTCGTTCCTCGGGTCGCAAGGCTCGGGATTGAGCCAATTGAAAAAACAAGAATTCCTGATCCGCAATGGAGCGAAACCCGGAAATGGGGACAAGGCGGATCCCGGCAGCTTGAGCTGCTTCACTCATGCGAAGGTAACTTTCAGCAGCCGCCTGGCGTAGGCGCACCTCACGACCGTGGTAGTGGCCCACCACCCGCAAGCTATCTGCAGGGGCTTCGGAATAGGCATAGTGCCCCAACAGAGAAGGTCGCCCATTCTGCATAGTTGGCTGCGGCAGAGGGGGCTGACCGGCTTCCTCCAGAACTTGGGGATCCGCCGCCTGCTGGGATCCCGGTAACTTCTCTATCCCCCAACCCGCCAGGAGCACTAGCCCAACCAGCACCAGGCCCAAGACTAGACGGGACCTCAGGGCAGGCACCGAACTTTGCGCTTTTTTCGCCGGAGTGGACTGGCGACGGGCGACCGGAATGTCGTCGTTCATGCGCAAAGGCCGGGATCTAGCGAGGAGTACTGAAAAGAGGCAGCGTTTCTACAAACCCAAATCCGCCAAAATATCGCGGGCATGGGTTTCGGTATTGATGTTCTGGTAGACCTTGGCAATTTTGCCCTCGCCATCAATGACGTAGGTCACCCGCTTGGCATAGCCGCCCCCATCCACATCGTAGGCGCGGGTAATCACCCCACTGCTATCCACCAGTAGGGGGAAAGGCAAGTTGTACTTTTCGGTGAACTTTTGGTGAGAAGCTTGGTCGTCCATGCTCACCCCCAGCACCACCACATCCTTGCTTTGGTAGTCGGCGTAGGCGTCGCGGAATCCACAGGCTTCTTTGGTACAGCCGGGGGTGTCGTCTTTGGGGTAAAAATAGAGGACAACGGTTTTGCCTGCAAAATCAGCCAGCGAAACCTGGTTGCCTTGGGTGTCAGTGGTGTTGAACCCAGGAGCAGGGGTGCCAACAGCGAGAACCATAGGTGCGTGACCCAAAAAGTGTGATGAATAGGGCTGCCCTCAGCATTTTCTTCAGCCCTGCTTGTCTCTGTCAAGGCATTACCGCTCCAGCTTGGCATTGCAACTCAGCCACCAGCTCTTGAAGCTCCGCCGATAGATTGCCGGGCAGCCGTCGCCTCAGAATCTCTGCCAACGATCGATAATACCACAGGGATCCCTCTTTTCCGGCGGAAAACCGCTGCCAGAGTTCATCCCCCAGTTGGCGAAAATCCCGCAAGATGCAGCGGGCGTTGTGCAGCTTGTCAGAGGCGGCCACCAACAAAACCGAGGCATTTGCCGTTTCCAGGTGCTTCAGGTAGGCGGTTTTGCGCTCTTTCCAGTTTTCTTTGGGCTCGCCTCGGGAGCCATCGCTTTCGGTATCCGTACATCCCAGGATGATCTGCAGCACCCGTTCTCCAAAGTGCTCCCGGATCTGTTGCTCAATCTGGGCCCGGGGCTCGCCTGTGTTGTGGGGGCCGTCCTCTAGGCTGTCGTGGAGCAGAGCGGCAATCGCTTCATCTTCATCCGCCCCATGCTCCAGGGCGATGGCTGCTACGGCCAACAGATGGCTGAGGTAAGGGATCCCGGTTCCCTTGCGGGTTTGAGAAGCATGCCAGCGATGGGCATAGTGCATTGCCTGCACAAACCGCTGTGTGAGTTGCGTTGACATCTGGACTCTCCAATTGGGGTTAAGTTGACTGCTGGGGCAAGGTTGATCCAAGCGAGTCTCAGGCGTTGAGACTGCAAATCAGAAAATGGGATGAGCACTTCTGATCACTTCAAACAAGGTTAAGACGCTGTGCCGCCTACCCTCAACCCCAGCCCCTCTCCCTGCCTTGGGAGAGGGGAGTCAGGGATCGATGTAACTGTGCTGAGATGGCAAGGTTTAGCCGGTGGCCGGAGTCTGTTTTGCAGGCAGCGGCACCAGCGTTCCTGTTCCCTGCCAAGCGCACAAATCCACGAACTGGTCGGCTATCCGAATTAACGCCGGGTTTGTGTTCGGCCTGTAGGCGGCTACCTCCAGCCGGCAGCCTTGGCGGCGGATATGCTTGAGGGCCGGCACAAAATCTCCATCCCCACTCAGCAGCAGCACCGTCTCGTAGTGGGAGTGCATCGCCATCAAGTCCACGATCAGCTCCCCATCCAGATTGGCTTTGCGGCTGCCGTCGGCGTGGATCACCACCGGCTTGGTGACCACCCGATAGCCCTGTTTTCTCAACTCTCGCAGGAAACGACGCTGAGCTAGGTTGTGGCGATCTACCCCGCTGTAGACATGCACTTCCATCTCAGATCTGCCCTGGGCCAGCCAACTCAGCAGACTAGGATAGTCGAGATGGGATCCCCACTGCTGGGCGCTGGCGTGGAGATTGGCCGCGTCGATGAACACCCCCAGGGCTTTGCGGGGAAAAGCAGGGTTCGGCTGGGATGCCACCAGCTGCTGCAGGTGTTGGAGTTGCGCCTGCACCAACTCCAGTTGCTCCAAAGTCACTTGGGGCTGGGATACCGGCAGAGCATTCAACCGCAGCTCCACAGCTTTTAACCGCTGCTGAATGTGCTGGATGGCCTGGGTGGTGGGGGCTAGCTGCTGCCGCACGGACAGATGAGACGTGGGCCGAGCTTCGAGAGCGTCGATCCGTCCTTGAACTGTTTCCAGTTGGGCTGCCGTCTGCTGCTGCTGCTGTAGCCAGATGGACTCTAAAACCTCTGTTTTCCGCTCCAGGTACTGAATGGCTTCAGCTAGGGAAGCCAAGGTCTGCTGCATGGGGGACGGATCAACGGTGGGCCGAGCCTCCAGCGCCTCGAACCGCGCCTGCAGGGTCTCCAGTCGGGTTGCTGTCTGCTGCTGCTGAATCCAAGTTTGCTCCAGAGCTTGGCCAAGCTGTTCTTCGTGACGGCGGATGGCAGGATAGGCCACGGCCAAAGGTAAAAGCCCCCAGATGGCTTGGCGGGTCACCAGGGCCGTCACTCCCAGGGCCAGGGATCCCGTCCACAGCCAGGTTAAGGGGAAGGCAGAAGCCCTATTCATACTCATACTCATAGTCAGCTCTCCTCAGTTTGGGTTATCGATCTGCTCGGTTGCCGGGATTTCACCTCACTCACATGGGCCACCTCAGGGATCCCTCTCGAAGATCGAGATGCCCAGAACTCCCAGAGGCATCGAAGAGGAGCAATTCAGCAACTGCAGTATGCCGGCTGTTGGAAGGGGAATCTTCCAATCGCTGGACAAACGTATTTCCCTTGTTGAGCAAACGGATCAGATATCGAGTCAGTTATCGAAAGCAGGCTCAAACTTGTTCCTCTTGACCGACAGGCCCCGTGGCCCGCTCAACCTGGATTCAACGTCCAAGCTATTGGCTGACGGTATGGGCCGTAAAACCATTGAACGGAGCAGGGTCAGCTAGAAATCGCAGGAGCCCCGCACTGTACCCGTAGGGTCAGTGTCGGGAGGAATGCGGAAGTTACGATAGAACCATGACCCAAGTCC